>NZ_LPUG01000010.1:0-123702 GCF_001560855.1 Anoxybacillus sp. P3H1B
TGTCGGATACGCCCAATTCTCGGGCGACCTGCGCCACCGGCTTCCCCTGTTCCTGAATCATTTTTACGGTTTGGATTTTGAACTCTTTGTCATATTTCTGACTCATCTTCGGACACCTCGATTTTGCTAGGTTTATTGTCGCATTCTCGATTCTCGGTGTCCACTATTTAGTCTAGCATCAGAACTCATTGGTTTTTATCTTAACTATGAGGGATTGAAACACCGTAAAAATACCACTTAGATAACCATCAACAAGAACCGTTTTTATCTTAACTATGAGGGATTGAAACCCAGTTGACGGACACCTACAATGTGTCCGTGGTCATTGGTTTTTATCTTAACTATGAGGGATTGAAACAAGTTTTTTGTATCCGTTAAAAGTACAATTTCTTTATGTTTTTATCTTAACTATGAGGGATTGAAACGTGTATACTTCGTAAACATGTTCAGTAGCTACTCCTGTTTTTATCTTAACTATGAGGGATTGAAACTTGGAAGCGAGGACCCCGCTTCAATTTCTACTGTCGTTTTTATCTTAACTATGAGGGATTGAAACTACTCCTCAGACTTAAAGAGATAATCAGCTGCCCGTGTTTTTATCTTAACTATGAGGGATTGAAACCCACATATGACAACCCACAAGAAACGAGCATGAATTGTTTTTATCTTAACTATGAGGGATTGAAACTCGATCACCTTTAAATACACATGCACACCCCCAATGTTTTTATCTTAACTATGAGGGATTGAAACTCCTGCTTATACGTCCGGGTATTCTACTGTTGCGTAGTTTTTATCTTAACTATGAGGGATTGAAACCTACCTCCTTCATCAAGCATTTCAAAACTTCTTCCCAAGGTTTT
Organism: Anoxybacillus sp. P3H1B; assembly: GCF_001560855.1. Taxonomy (NCBI): domain Bacteria; kingdom Bacillati; phylum Bacillota; class Bacilli; order Caryophanales; family Anoxybacillaceae; genus Anoxybacillus; species Anoxybacillus sp. P3H1B. The sequence goes on from NZ_LPUG01000010.1 coordinate 864, forward strand.
TATCTTAACTATGAGGGATTGAAACCCCGACATTCTGGAAGTGATAATTCCCTCCTCTTCGTTTTTATCTTAACTATGAGGGATTGAAACACGTATCAAAATGAATTAATTGTGATCTCCAAAAGAAGTTTTTATCTTAACTATAAGGGATTAAAACAACTTTGCATTTTTCATGATCTCCACCGCGTTTCTGAAACCATCTCACCGCACGCGAAAACATAGACAGATAAGGGACTTCGCCAAGCCCACAGGCCCGTTGAAAACAGTGAAAACGTTGCAGGATGCGTACGAATTTTCTCAAGGAATTAATAGCAAAATAGGTTTTCAAAAAGAAACATTTCAACAACGATTTTTTTCGACACTGGCGATCTTCCTGTCACATACGGTGTTTCTGGCAACGACAGAGAGTCAATATATCGAAATGAGGATTGATTTCATAAGACCATGCATGTTCGCTGTTCCAATTGGAAATCATGATCGTGTCCACCCCTTGGAGAGTTAGTTTTTGTCACTGTATATGATTTCCAAGGTGGTGGATTTTTTATGTGTATTTATGCATTTGTTATGCGCTTTGCAACACGTTCATTAGTTAAGAAAGATAATGTTAAATGAATGATTAAAAGAATATTGAGAATAGATAAAAAATGTATATTATGATAAAATATTCATAGTTAAGCGCTTAACAATTTTTCAATATTTTAGGGGGAGATCATATGAAAAAATCATTAATTTCTGCTTCTTTAGCTTTAGGTCTATTAGCTTCATCGACATCTGCATTTGCTGCAACGTATGAATATTCAAGCAAAGGGAGAAACTTTGACAAATCTTGGACAGCATACAATAGTGGTACGAATTGGGTAATTGAATATGGTTTTAACACTGACTTTATAAATGAGGATTTTACCCATACAAAACATAGTACAACAAGTCATATCGCAAAAGTAAGAAATGCTAACGGCACTTTCTCTGATCAGGACAGCGCTGGTAATTGGGCTGGTATAGAGGTTACACATAGTGGTTCAACCGTTTATTATTCAATAACTTATTAAATTAACAATGTCCATGGTACTAGTTGAATCCTATTGTTCAACTGGCTCAAGCACAGCAAGTGTATAAAATCCATAAACTATTTACTTATTTGTTGCTTTAAAATTTTCAATCATGTTTGCAAGGATCCGATCGAAATAAAAGAAATATAACACAAAAGAGGCGGCTTCAGATCATAATTAAATCGTGGAAAAAATAAAAAACTATGATATGAAGCCGCCGTAACTGTATATTTCAAAGATTGATTAACCATCTTGACATATTACTTAAATACACTGAGGAATTTCTTTCTGGAAACATTATTTTATATGAACACCCAGCACGAAAATGATGGAGTATAGTATACATAGCCTTATATCTCAATCTATAAACAACAGAACACATTTTCATAGGTGATCTTGAGAGTTAATATTAGAGGTTCATGGTAAAGTAATTCTAAATATAGGTATTATTTTTGCTTCAAATGAAAATGTTCTATGGAAGAATTGTTTCTTATTTTCTTAAGTTTTTATCGATCATAAAGGAAATGAATTCAGGAAATTTTCTAAAATTACCAAATATACACATGAAAGTCTATGAAGAAAATATATTGAGTGACAATCATTAAAAGTGGCGGAGGGGTTTATTTGAAAGCCATTAAGTATATTATTAGTTTTTGTATCATATTTGTTGGCATGCTTATTATCGGAGAAAGCCATATCTTTTATTTAGATAATTTTTATACAAGATTTGACCATACTACTATGTATTTGCAGTCGGACACAACTGATGAAGAAATGGTTCAGGATATCCTTCGTTCAGCAGAGCGTCATAAAGTGGACGTCTTTACTTTCATCCGATCCCCCCGCAGTACCTTTCTGACGGAGTTTGATATTTATGGAACATCAGGTGTGGAAAGACATCTCAACGAACAGGTACAGCTATCAGAACGGGAATATATGAGCCTTTTTTTAGGAAGCCTCCGTTTTACCTTTCATCAGCTGGAAGACATACCGACAATGGAAAATGTACACGACTTTTACGTCATTGGACGTGACAAGCAGGTTTATGAATTTAAAATGGATTTGATTAATAAGTACGCAGGCAATCATCCTAAAGATGGCTATGTCAGCAAGGAATCAAGAAATACAATCATGTCGATTTGGCTGCTGATTACTAGTATTATTTTATTGCTTTCCTATTATGATGTAATTTTGCAAAAGAAAGAAAATCTGATTCGGATTTCGCTGGGAGAAAGAATCAGTAAGATTGTTTGGCGTAATATTGTATTAGATTCGTTCGTATTGATCTCGCTATTTGTCATCGTTGTCTATGTGCTATCCAAGTATACGTACGTGTTTTTTAGGCTGGACATTTCTTTGATTTTCTTTTCACTTTTGCTTTTACTGAACGCATTTCTGTACGTCAATTTGTATTTTTTCAATGTGAAAGAAGTTTTTTCGAATGTCAAAGGCTCTAAAAAGCTTCTTTCTCTGAATTATGGCTTAAAGCTCGTAACAGCAGTGATTACAATTTTCGTTCTCTCAAGCAATATCATGTTAATTTCTGAATCATATCGTCTTTATAAGCAGAAATCTTTTTTTAAAGACTATGCGGATTATTATTACACTCGATTAGAGTATAAACCAGTTGAAAATAGTGATGGTGCTTTTGATGTTGGAGGAAATGAAAGTACGATGGTGCAAGTAACATTTTACAAGGAATTTTTTGATAAATATAATGCCACTTTATTGGCGAGCACTTCGGGATTGTTCAACGGGCAAGGCATTTTAGCTAATAAAAATGCGCTTGATTATTTGTCAGGCGAAATTAAGGAGTTGCGGAATCAGCCTTTAACTAAGGAGATTTATGTGTTGTTACCTAAAAAATGGAAGGGAGATACGAGGATTATTGACGAAATAAATAGTGCAATCTTATTTTATATAGGCGATCAATTTACAGATGATTACGATCTCATTTATTACACTGGTAATAGAGAGATTATCTCTATTGATGAAAATTATACATATGGAAGTAAATTAGTGAAAGATCCGATTATTATTTATGATAATCGTGCGGCAGACGCACTTGAATTTCCGATAGAAAATCAATCCCCTATCACTTATGTACATGAGATAATGTATAAAATACCATCAGAGCAGGAATTTAATCGATTTGTTGAAGCGCATGATTTAAAGGGACAGATTGTGGCGAAAACGAACGTTTTTGAAAACTATAAAAATAAGTGGGTTATGGCCAAGAGAGTGTTGTATATGAATTCTATCTTTAGTTTGCTGGTATTGTTATTAGAATGGATCATCATTAGTTCTATTATTAAATTGGAGTATGAAGTGAATGCAATTGAGCTTTCGATCAAGAAGGTATTAGGGCACAGCATATTCGAAAAAAACAGAAAAATTGTGTTGATGACAGCAGTCACTACCTTACTAAGTATTATCTCAGCAGTGTGGGTAGCGTATGCACTCGGACTAAGCGATGTCTATTATTTAGTAGTTGGAGGGGTTGTTATCATTGTATTGGAGCTATTAGTGATTGTGTTTTATATATGGAAAATTGAGAATGCCAAAATTTCCAAAATATTGAAAGGAGGAAATATATGATTGAAATAAGGAATTTAACGAAAAAATTTGACGAAAAAATCGTATTTTCAAATTTTAATTTAAAGATTGAAGATGGCGAGTTTGTCATAATTTCTGGATCGAGCGGCTGTGGCAAAACGACTTTGCTTAACATGATTGGCGCTATAGAAAAAATCGACCATGGTGACATTATTGTTGACGGGATTGACATTAAAAATAAACGAAACCATTTGCATTATTTTAGAACGAAAATCGGTTTTTTGTTTCAAAATTTCGCGTTAGTTGATAATAAGACTGTTAAAGAAAATTTGAAGATGATTCGTAAAGATTGCCGGACGGATTTATCTATAGAAGAAGTTTTGAGGAAGGTTGGTCTAGAAGAGAAGATAAATAAAAAGGTATATACTTTATCCGGGGGAGAGCAGCAACGAGTAGCCTTGGCTCGATTGATGCTGAAGAAGTGTGATATTATATTGGCTGATGAACCAACAGGTTCTCTTGATAAGAAAAATGCCGAGGCTGTACTCGACATTTTAAATCAATTTAATGAGCAGGGCAAAACGATTATACTTGTGACACACGACGAAGAAATTAAAAAGCGAGGCAATAGGGTGGTAAATTTATGACGAAATTAACCGGAAAAAAAATCCTCCTACTGATTACATTAATATTTGTTATTTGGAATTTAAGCTGGTTTTTAATAACAACTATCAAATATAATAACTTTGTAAAAGACATCCCCAAAAATGAATGGGGGTTACATTTTATTAAAAAAGAGGATGGTTATATCTATAGTGTTAAAAAACCAAATTATTTACGTTTCACAGGAAATTTAGTAGTTGCTAATAATGAAAAAGGAGAAACTTTAATTATATGGCCACTAATATTTGGTGGATATGAGTACGGTTTCAGACTACAGAAGGATGGGGCAGCATATGAAATCTACGTTGATGAAAATATGGAACCAATTAATAAGGACGATACGGTTGCTGCCCAAAAAGTTGAAGAATATAAAGTTGAATTAGAAGAATTATTTTCTAAAGCCAATGAAATGTGGGAGTTGGAAGAATAGTATACCAATCATTTCGTCAGGGTATATACAACGTATACCCATTACTCAAGATGGTAAGCTCCAAATAAACCCTATCTGTTTTCAGAAGGGGATTATTCGGAGCTTATTTTTCAGTATACAACTTTTTGGTTACTTAACAATGGCTCGAATTTTAAGATAAGTTTATAATAAAATTGTATCCATTTTCCAACTGCTGATTTTATCATGGTTTTTGGGTTTTTATCTTCACTATGTGGAATAAAAGCTTAAAATCAGTGAGTAAGATCTAACGCTTTTGTTGCTTTTGTGTTAGCTATATTGAAAGGGTTGCAAACAAGTACTTGAGAGGAAAACAGGCGGGAGCATGCGATGCAGGGGAATCAGATGAGGGACAAAGTGAGCTGGGGACGCCTTCCTTGCAAGGATGTCCCCGCTTTGTATTTTAGCTTTGCGTCTGCAATGGCCGTTTTGCTTCCAGCATGGTCCCGTATTTTTCATAATGGACATGCCATGAGAGTGCTTTTTCAAGGAGATGAGGTGTTTGTCCTCCGCGTTTAAGCGCTTCTTGGAAGTATTCACGCAAATGCGGACGGTAACTTGGATGTGCGCAGTTTTCAATAATTAGGGGTGCGCGTTCGATTGGCGCCAATCCGCGAAGATCAGCATAGCCATATTCTGTGATAAGAACATCCACGTCGTGTTCGGTATGATCCACGTGTGATACGAATGGAACGATGCTTGAAATGGCTCCGTTTTTGGCAATGGATTTTGTTACGAAGATCGTTAATCGGGCATTGCGAGCGAAGTCGCCAGAACCGCCGATGCCGTTCATCATATTGGTGCCGCGGACGTGGGTCGAATTAATATTTCCGTATATGTCTGCTTCCAAGGCGGTGTTAATGGAAATGAGTCCGAGACGGCGAATGATTTCCGGATGATTGGAAATTTCTTGGGGACGAAGGATCAGTTTGTCTCGGTAAGCCTCCATATTGGAATATACTTGTTTCATTTTGGCTTGTGATAGCGTAATGGAACAGCCGGAAGCAAACCGGACTTTTCCCGCATCGATCAGATCAAACATAGCGTCCTGAAGCACTTCTGAATAAACTTTCAAATTGGGAAATTCAGAATCTAACAAACCGTATAGAACCGCGTTGGCAATCGAACCAATGCCTGCAAAGGAGCTAAATGTTCATTCAGCCGGCCTGCGGCTACTTCTTTTCGAAGAAAACGGATGAAATGATTCGCCATCGCCGCTGTTTCTGCGTCTGGAGGAACGATGGTAGATGGTGAATCCGGTTGATTGGTGAAAACGATTCCTACTTTAGCCTGTGGATGTATCAACAATCTTGATGGAATACGGTGGTTCAGAACGAATGAACAAAGGCTCAGGCGGCTGTTTCATGCTTAGAACCATTCTAAAAATTCAAGTCTGTTGCCAAACGGATCACTGACATAAAAACGATCGGCTCCTTCTAGCGGCTCCTCCTCCTTGATTTCAATTCCCTTGACCATTAAGTGTTCGCGCAGTTTGGCGAGATTTTTGACATGAAAGGCAGGATGTGCTTTTACAGCTGGCTGAAAAGTTTCTTGCACCCCAATATGCAGCTGATGATTTCCGCATTGAAACCAGACTCCGCCGCGCTTTTGCAAGTTTTTTGGTTTGGGAATTTCCTGCATTCCTAAAAACTCTCCGTAAAATTCACGCGCTTTTTCTTCACAGCCTTTTGGAGCGGCCACTTGAACATGGTCAATTTCCAAAAAAGTGAACTGCATATTTCTCATTCCTTCCATGATCAGTTTCAAACTTATTATAATTAATAAAATATGAATATTCAAAAAAACATTTTCATCCAAATATACTTGACTGAATCCTTCATCGCTGATTGGCACATATACATTAGAACATCTAGTAAATTTCATTTGTTTGGAAACTTTTCCTTTATTTTTTCCGTAATAACCTGTATAGAGATCACAGCCTATTTGCGTGGATAGGTTGTAGATCTATAGAGGAAGATAAAAATGGCGCCGTCCGCGCTTTTGTCACGCAAATATGTAACAACGGCACGCTCACGAACTTGTCTCCAGTCATCAATGTTCTCAAAGAGGGTTGCATTTAGCGTAGAAGGGGGATGGATGTGCAAAAATACCTTATATTTTCCGTTGTCTTTATCGCTGTATTTACCATGCTGCAGCTGGTTTCAGGACTTTTTTTGACGCTATTATATACTCCTAAAATATCGTGGGAGAAAGCCGCTACACTGCCGTCTCACGTTGAACTGGTCGGTCCCAATCCGCTTTTCTCGATGGCGATTAGTCTCATTTCATGCGGGATTGCTGCTTGGTGTACAAAATGGCTGGTCACAAGAATGGGACGGATGAAAAAATGAATCTGGGGAGACAACCTTTGCTTAGAGAACATGACTGCTTACCGTCTTTTGCGTAAAGTGAAAGCGGTATTTTTTTATCAACATCATTGTAAAAAAAACAGTGCTATTTTTGCGATTGACTGGTATCTTTAGCATAAGGGGATATCATTAGCGCATCATCAAGAATATTAGGCGCGATCTCCTTGCTTGTTGATTGTCGGCGAAGTGTTATGCCGTCCGTTTCGTTTGGCACATTCAATGAAAGGGGGGATCCAAATGAAGCGGATCACCATGCTTTTAACGGCCGCGTTGGCTTTTCTCTTTTCTGGATGCACAAGCAGCCATACCGACTATGAAGGGCAAATTCGCGACTTAAAGCAGCAAATTCAAAAACAAACGCAAACAATCGACGATCTGAAGCAACAAAATGAGGAATTAACCAAAAAAGCGGCTGCTTCTGATGATCGAGTGGAAGGAAATTTGTTGCAGATCGCGTTGGCAGTTGCTCAGGCGTTAAAAGAAAAGAATATGGAGCAGCTATCTTTGTATGTGGATTCAGAGAAAGGGGTTCGATTCAGTCCGTATGGCCATGTGAACGTGAAGACAGATTTAGTTTTTACGCCAAAACAGCTGCCATCTTTAATGGAAAGTGGCCAAACGTACCAATTCGGTGAGTTTGACGGGTCGGGAGAGCCGATTAAAATGACCTTTGGCCAATATTTTGACCGCTTTGTATATGATGTTGATTTTGCCAATCCGCAGCTGATTGGCAACAATGTAATTGTCGGTAAAGGAAATACGCTGCAAAATATTCAAGAGGCATATCCGAACAGCGCCTTTGTCGAGTTTCATTTTACTGGATTTGATCAGCAATATGATGGAATGGACTGGCGCAGCTTGCGCTTAGTATTTGAACAGCGAAGCGGAGTATGGTGTTTAGTCGGAATCGTGCACGACCAATGGACCGCTTAACCTCACCATCGAGAAGTCTTCCGTCTTTCAACGGAGTGTGGGCGAGTAAGGTTCATTGTTTTTCGTTCTCTTCGTTTTATAGGCCTGTTCTCTTGAAAAGGGACGAATCCCGCTTTCAACTAGGGTGTTGTGGAAAGCGGGATTTTTGTTTGTGGGTGAATATGTTGTGGCGTCACGATAAGATACGCTTGGCTAGAAGGTTTGTCAAGAATCGCGCTTCCCAAACCTTTGCTGCGCCGCCAACAATGATTTTTTATAAAATTAAGATCCCGCTGTGCATAGTAAATGATTACTTTTTTACTTTCGAATCCGCAAGTTCATCATCATTGAATTCAGAGGCCATCATATTTCCTTTATATCCCCTAATCAGTATGCTAAGTTGTTTGGCCAATACTGTTCAAAATGATGTAAAAATCCTGATATTTTCACCATATTTTCACCTTTCTTTTTTACTATAAAGTCAGAAAACGGGAAATAACAGTAATAGAAGGGGAGTGATAGCATGAATATGACGGAATATGAATATGCGAGCCGCCCGGCGAAAAAAAGAAGCTTTTTTCCTTTTCTGGCTGCTTCGATTATTGGAGCGGTGATTGGAAGCGGCGTGACGCTCTATATGGCCCCGACACTCGGGATTCAGCAGCATGCAGAAAAGAAAGAAACAACGTCGCAGCAAGAAGCGGTAAAATCCAGCGCTTTACCGCTGGAGCCAACCGCAAGCACGTCGAATAGCAATATGGTGCAGGCGATTGAAAATGTAGCGGATGCGGTTGTCGGAGTCATCAACATTCAGCAGCAAGCGGATATTTTCTCGGGCGCTTCTGCAGAACAAGATACAGGAACAGGTTCTGGCGTTATTTTTAAAAAAGCTGGAGATGTCGCCTATATTGTGACCAATAATCATGTGGTTGAAGGAGCAAACAAAGTGGAAGTATCGCTTCCAAGCGGAGAAAGGGTGAAGGCGACAATTGTCGGGACAGATCCATTAAGCGATTTGGCGGTATTAAAAATTAATGGAAAGAACGTTAAGAAGGTCGCTAGTTTCGGTGATTCTTCGACGCTTCGTGTCGGAGAGCAGGTGGCGGCGATTGGGAACCCGCTTGGCTTGGATTTATCAAGAACGGTCACTGAAGGAATTGTCAGCGGAAAGCGAACCATTTCTGTTTCGACATCAGAAGGGGAATGGGAACTGAATGTTATTCAAACGGATGCGGCGATCAATCCAGGAAATAGCGGAGGAGCGCTTATTAACAGCGCGGGACAGGTAGTAGGCATTAATAGTTTAAAAATCGCCCAGGAAGGAATCGAAGGACTTGGATTTGCGCTTCCAAGCCAATATGTTCAACCGGTGATTGAACAATTAATGGAGTACGGAAAAGTGAAACGTCCGTATCTGGGCGTGAATTTGCGGGATTTGAGCGAGATACCAGCAGAAACTCGCTTTGAACAGTTAGGGCTTCCAGAAAATGAAACAAACGGAGTGGTGGTTACTGCGGTGTTGCCGTCTTCTCCTGCCGCTGAAGCGGGAATTCAGGCGAAGGATGTGATTGTGGCAATTAACGGAACAAAAGTCAATAATGTAAGTGAGTTGCGAAAATATTTATATACAAAAACGAAAGTTGGCGAAAAAATTCAATTGCAAATTTTACGCGATGGCAAAAGCAAAACGATTCCGCTTCAGCTAAAAGAGCGACAAGAACAGCAATAAGAGCGTTGAAACAAAAGAATGGTCAATTGCGGCAATTAATATGCACAATGGACATAAAAAAACCAACCCCTCTTCTGTTTCTCAAAACAGAGAGGGGTTTTTCATTAAGGTGAAAATTGAACAATCGAAAGAGTGCTTTGACTTGCCTTCGACCGTAAAAAAATGGAATGACGCCTTTGAATGGACTATACATTCCCTCTTCTGGATGCATCGGTATAACTTGTATGGATGACACGATTTTTCCACCACAAAAGGATGAAACCTCCTCTTTTATTTTAGTTCATCCAAGCTCTATGGAAGGATGGAGGATATTGAAGATACATAGGAATGTCTTTCCGTATTGAAAAAGCATTTTATTCTTGATTTAAGAGCGATTCAGGCTATTTTTGAGTTATAGGGTCATTATAAAAATGCAATAAAAAGAAAATATATTCAATCTTAAATAAATTTTTTCGAAATATTAAAAATATTGATTTATAAATAAATAACTTTATAAATAAATATTCCAATAAAAAAATTTTGCGTTTTTATTTTAAGTAATGATAATATTAGAATAACTAAAATATTCTTAAGATGGTCGAAAGGAGTGAACAATACTTATTGTCACGAAAATATAAAGCGCTTACATGATCATGTTTTCAAAAGGGGGAACGGATAAATGCAAACAACACATGGTTTGAAGCGCGAACTGAAAAGCAGGCATTTGTTCATGATCGCGCTCGGTGGAGTGATCGGAACAGGCTTGTTTTTAGGTTCGGGATATACGATTCATGAAGCAGGTCCGGGCGGAGCCATTGTGGCTTATTTATTTGGCGGATTTGTGATGTATTTAACGATGCTTTGTCTTGGAGAATTGGCCGTGTCTTTACCTGATGCGGGCTCATATCAAACCTACGCCACAAAGTTTATATCTCCTTCTGCCGGTTATGTGATCGGCTGGCTTTCTTGGTTGAATTGGTCGGTAACGGTCGGTTTAGAACTTTTAACCGTCAGCATTTTAATGAAACGATGGTTTCCAGATGTCCCTTCTTGGATTTGGTGCGTCATTTTTGCCGTTGTTTTATTTTCCATTAATGCGTTATCATCAAGAAGCTTTGCCGAGGTCGAATTTTGGTTTTCCAGCATTAAAGTCCTTACCATTATTGCTTTCATTTTATTAGGTGGAGCCGCTATGTTCGGCCTGCTTGAAATGAAAGGCGGTCAGGCGGCTCCGCTGTTTTCCAACTTCACAGATCATGGCGGATTATTTCCAAACGGTCTTGCTGCGATTTTGGTCACGATGATTGGCGTTAACTTCTCTTTCCAAGGAACAGAGCTTGTGGGTGTTGCAGCTGGGGAAAGCGAAAACCCGGAAAAAACCGTGCCAAGGGCAATCAATAACACGGTTTGGCGAATTTTGCTTTTCTTTGTGTTGGCCATTTTTGTTTTGGCGGGGTTGTTCCCATGGGAAAAAGCAGGATTAGTGGAGAGCCCGTTTGTGGTCGTATTTGACAATATCGGAATTCCGTATGCTGCGGATATTGTTAATTTTGTCATTATTACGGCTGTTTTATCTGTAGCTAACTCTGGCCTTTATGCTACTTCGCGTGTGCTTTGGTCCATGTCTCGCCAAGGAATGGTAAGTCCGATTTTCAGTAAGCTCTCCAAAAATGGCGTCCCGATTAATGCACTGATCGCAAGTATGTTAATTGGTTGCCTATCTTTGCTATGTGGTATTTTTGCTGAGGATACCGTTTATGTATGGTTGCTTTCAATTGCCGGATTTGGCGCTGTTACCGTATGGGCCTCTATCGCTCTATCAAACTATTTAGCAAGAAGAGCATTTTTAAAGCAGGGAGGCAATGTGGCTGATTTAAAATATCGGACACCGCTTTATCCGATTGTTCCTCTTTTGGCGTTTTCGTTAAATGTAGTCGTGATTATTAGCCTTGCTTTTATTCCGGATCAGCGGCTGGCGCTTTATTGCGGGATTCCATTTATGGTGGCGTGCTATATTTACTATCATCTTGTCGCTAAACACCGCACAGCTAAGCTGCAATCATCATTTCAGATGAATATGGAGAAAATGTGAAAAGTGAAATAGGGCTCCGGACATGGGCCCTATTTTTTGATACAATGACTTTGGACGAACAGATGAAAAAACACAAGGAAATTGAGGGACGTATATTGCGCAATCAAGAACGGTTATGGAATGAAGCAGTGCAGTTTATTCGGTTGTGCTATCAGGAATTGGGAAAAAGTGAAGAAACAATCAGCCAGCGTTTGCAGCAAATCCGCGATGAAATGGAGCAAACGGGCACTTATAGCCATACGTATGAAGAACTGGAGCATGGTGCCAAAATGGCGTGGCGCAACAGCAACCGCTGCATCGGTCGCTTGTTTTGGCAGACGTTGCAGGTCATCGATGCTAGGCATGCTGAAACAGAAGAGGATGTGGCTGCCCATTTATTGCACCATATTGAGTTTGCGACAAACAATGGAAAGATCCGGCCGACGATTACCGTCTTTAAACCGGATGGGACCGTTCGTATTTGGAACCATCAATTAATCCGTTATGCCGGCTATGAGACAAGGGACGGAATCATTGGCGATTCTGCCTCGCTTACGTTGACAAAGGCGTGCCAACAGCTCGGCTGGGAAGGGGAACGCACCCATTTTGATATATTGCCGCTTGTTATTCAAGTTTCAGGAAAACAGCCGAAATGGTTCGAAATTCCAAAAGAGCTTGTATTAGAAGTGCCACTGGAACATCCGAGCTTTTCATGGTTTCGGGATCTGCAGTTAAAATGGTATGCGGTGCCGATTATTTCTGATATGTGTCTGGAAATTGGCGGCATTCGCTACATGGCTGCGCCATTTAACGGATGGTATATGGAAACGGAAATCGGGGCTCGCAATTTGGCTGACGATTACCGTTACAATATGCTTCCAAAGATCGCTTCTTGCATGGGGCTTGATATGAGTACAAATGCAACACTTTGGAAGGATAAAGCATTAATTGAATTAAACATGGCTGTGCTTTATTCTTATAAAAAAGCGGGTGTCAGTATGGTCGACCACCATACAGCCGCCCAGCAATTTAAATTGTTTGAGCAGAAAGAACGAGAAGCGTGCCGCCATGTCACAGGGGATTGGACGTGGCTGATTCCTCCTGTTTCACCAGCGACAACGCACATTTTTCATAAAAACTATGACAATACGGTCGTTTTGCCGAATTTCTTTTATCAAAGCCGCCCGTATGAATCATAAACGATGAATAAAGGAATATCCGCTGCCTGTCGCTGCGCTGTTTATGGAGACAGGCGGTTATTTTTTTTGGTTGATAAAAACGAATAAATCGCTGAAAAATCTTCCTGAGCCCATCCATTCTGGCTGGCGAGGCCATAGATTTCTTTGGCGACATTCGTAAGCGGCAAAGAAATGTGATGCTCATAAGCGGCTTGGGCGATCAGCTGTAAATCCTTTTGCATATATGCAAGCGGGAATTCTGTTGCGAACTGGCGCTGAAGAATTTTTTCGCGTTTCCCGTTTAAAAAGGGGGCAGCGGTCGGGCCGTTCAGAAGCGTGTTGACAACCGTTTCTGTCTCTAATCCAAGCGCTTCGCCAAGCGCGACAGCCTCCGCGAAAGCTGCCATTGAATGAGCGAGCATTAGATTCACGACAAGCTTCATGGCTGTTCCTTTGCCATTTTCTCCTTGATAATGGATCGCTTTCCCCATGACATTCAACATCGGTTCCACTTTCTTAAGATCTTTCGGATCCCCGCCTACAAAAAAGACTAACTCTCCTTTTTCGGCTGGAATCACCGAGCCGGAGACAGGAGCATCTAAAAAGCGAATGCCTCGCTTTCTGGCCTCTTCTGCCATTTGGCGCGTAAAGGACGGATCCACCGTGCTGCAGTCCACCCACAGCTTTTCTGGCGATAAATGATGCAAAAAGCCGTTTTCCCCAAAAGCAGCGGCTTCAACCACTTTTGGATGGGCAAGCATCGTAAAGAGTACATCGGCTTGTTCAGCGGCTTCTTTCGGTGAATTAGCCCACTTTGCTCCTGCTTCTAACAGCGGAGCGGCTTTTTCTTTTGTGCGGTTATGGACGATAAGCTCATGCCCGCTTTCAAGTAAATTTCTTGCCATACGGCTTCCCATAAGTCCTAGACCAATGAATCCGATCATCGTTAATCCCCTTTCCTTTTTTGAACGCTTCCCACCTACACTTTGCTGAGAAGAGGGGTTAGGTATTCCCGCCCATGGAAAAGGAGGGGGGCGTTTTCCTCTGTTTCATGGGATAATATTGGCTCTTTTTTTTCGTGATTTTACCACTTTTGTTTCGTGTGATTCAAGGGAAACGCCAGCGCTGAAGTGGAATGCGAAGTCAGAGTTGATGACAGGAGCAATCAATCGCTGTGATTTTGCAAAGAGGGAAAAATAGATAGCTAGGGGAGGGCTGCCTCCATTTTTGCGCACTGAAAAGCAGGCTCTTGCCGATTTCTGTCACATGGAGCAAGCAGATCCGCTACGAGGAAAATATTCAGCATGCGATAGTCCTAGAGAAATGCCCAATGCTTCATGAGACGAAATGGAATAAGTGAAAAATCAAATAGTCGTTGTTCGTTATATTTATAAAATAATAAGAGCGAATATATAATTTATATGTCTTAATATGTCGGTTTTTAAAAGTATACTATAATAAAAATTATCTTCCGTTTTGTAGAAAAGGAATGATATAATATTTATGAATTGACTGAAAATTCGGAGGGAACAAAGGTGTCACTATCAAGCTATATTATTCGCACTCTGATGGTTGTTATTCCTGGAGTGGTGCTAATTGCTCTAGCGGTATGCTTAGGAAACGGGATCAGCGGTTCCGCTTTTGGATGGACTATAGCAGGGACGGCATTATTTGGCATTGTTCTAGGTATTTTGTCAGCTACTTTGAATTATCGTCGTTTTGTTGCACCGATTGCGATCATTAATGACTATTTAGAAAAAATGACGGAAGGCGATTTATCTGTGCGAGTTCCTGTGGAGAGTGTCAAAGAACTGAGGCCGATCGCTCTTTGCATGAACGAAATGGCCAAAACATGGGGTGAGGTCATGGCGCATATGAAGCGCCATTCAGATGAGATGACGTTATTTGCCGAGCAGCTTTCCCATAATACGGAGCAAACAACAAAAGCGACGGAACAAATTGCAACAACCATGGAAAACATCGTATCTCACTCAGACCAACAAGCCAAGATGACAAAAGAAACGTCTTATTCCATGAATGAAATTTCCAGTTCTTTACTGCAAGTCGCTGCGAATACAGAACAGGTGACTACGAATGCAGGCGAAATGTTGATGAAAGCGGCATCAGGAAAACAATCGATTGAAAAAATGGAAGAGCAAATGCGTTTTATTCATGAGCATGTCCAATTGCTCGGTCAAATCATTAAAGGATTAGGAGAACGTTCTACTGAAATCGGCCAAATCACGCAAGTCATCACAGGGATTTCTTCACAAACCAACTTGCTCGCATTAAATGCGGCAATCGAGGCAGCGCGGGCGGGAGAGCAAGGGAAGGGATTTGCCGTTGTCGCTGATGAAGTGAGAAAGCTGGCGGAGCAATCGGCACAATCCGCCCAGCAAATTACAAAATTAATTGATGACATTCAACAAGAAACCGATAAAGCCATTGGGTCAATGGATGTTGTTGCCGATGAAGTTTCTCAAGGGCTTCATGTCGTTCAAACAGCCGGACTTTCCTTTGAACAAATCCGGCGATCTATTAACGGGGTCAATGAACAAATTGAAGGAGTTTCAGTCGTAATTCGCCAAATGACGCAAAGCGCCCAGAACGTTGCTTCAGCCATTGAACATATGGCAGAAATCGTGGAACAATCGTCAGCGGGCTCTAGCCATATTTCAGCAGCGACCCAAGAACAGATGGCTTCTATGGAAGAAATCGCTTCTTCTGCTTCTGCGCTGAATGAAATGGCTGGAGAAATGCAGAATCTATTAGGGAAATTTCGGGTATAGGAAAACATAAGAAAAATGTTTACATAAATGAATAAATATGCTAAACTTTCCCTAAAAGTAAATAATGGATCTACTAGGGGAGTCCAATAGCTTGGACTGAGAGAAGAACGCGCGAAAGTTCTTTGACCCTTTGAACCTGATCTGGGTTATGCCAGCGTAGGGAAGTAGATAGTGGGAGTATGGATTGTTGCATATACTTTGCGCTATTTGTTGATTCCATCGGGTTCTCTTTTTGGAGAACCCGATTTTTGCTTTTTCCCCACCGTCTTTTTTTCGTACGTTTTGGTGTAGCCCTTAGATCGAATGAAACAAAAAGGAGGAAGGGTTGCATGCAAAACGTTTTATCTTCTATGCCGTTTCCAGCCAGTAAAAAAATGTATGTAGAAGGATCGCGTTCTGATATTCGCGTTCCTATGCGTGAAATTACGCTAAGCCCAACCAAGACGGAAGCCGGAGAGTCTAAAAACGATCCGATCTGTGTATATGACACGAGCGGGCCGTATACCGACACGGAATTTCAAGCGGACATTTACCGCGGGCTTCCTGAACTGCGCAAACGTTGGATTTTAGAAAGAGACGATGTCGAGGAATACGAAGGACGGCCAGTGCGTCCAGAGGACAACGGCCTCTCCAAAGGAAAGGAATCGAACATCTATCTTCCCTTTAAGCGGACGCCGCTACGTGCCAAAAATGGCAAGGCAGTCACACAAATGCATTATGCGAAACGCGGGATCATTACTCCGGAGATGGAATTTGTCGCTATTCGGGAGCAGATGGATCCAGAGCTGGTCCGTCAAGAGATCGCGGCCGGGCGGGCGATTATACCAGCCAATATCAACCATCCGGAAAGTGAACCAATGATTATTGGGAGACGTTTTCATGTCAAAATTAACGCTAATATCGGCAATTCAGCCGTCACTTCATCAATTGACGAGGAAGTGGAGAAAATGCTCTGGGCTGTCCGCTGGGGAGCAGATACGATCATGGATTTATCAACAGGAAAGCAGATTCATACGACGAGAGAGTTTATTATTCGTAATTCCCCTGTTCCAGTTGGGACGGTTCCGATCTATCAAGCGTTGGAAAAGGTGAATGGAATAGTTGAAGATTTATCGTGGGAAGTTTATCGCGATACACTGATTGAGCAGGCTGAACAAGGAGTTGACTATTTTACGATTCACGCTGGGGTATTGCTTCGTTATATACCGTTGACCATTGGAAGAACAACAGGAATTGTGTCGCGCGGTGGCTCGATTATGGCGCAATGGTGTTTGGCCCATCATCAGGAAAATTTCTTATACACTCATTTTGAGGAAATTTGCGAAATTTTAAAGTCCTATGATATCGCCATATCGTTAGGAGACGGTTTGCGGCCTGGATCGATTGCCGATGCGAATGATGAAGCGCAATTTGCAGAATTAGAGACGCTTGGCGAGCTCACTCAAATAGCATGGAAGCATGATGTCCAAGTGATGATTGAAGGGCCTGGGCATGTGCCGATGGATAAAATCAAAGAAAATGTCGACAGGCAGATGGAGATTTGCCATGGTGCGCCATTTTATACGCTTGGTCCGCTGACGACGGATATCGCCCCGGGATATGACCATATTACATCAGCGATCGGTGCGGCAATGATCGGCTGGTATGGAACCGCGATGCTTTGTTATGTGACGCCGAAAGAGCATTTAGGATTGCCGAATAAGGAGGATGTGCGCCAAGGAGTGATTGCTTATAAAATTGCGGCGCATGCTGCTGACTTAGCGAAAGGGCATCCAGGAGCGCAAATGCGGGATGATGCGCTGTCGAAAGCGCGCTTTGAGTTTCGTTGGAACGACCAATTCCATCTCTCGCTGGACCCGGAACGGGCTAGGGAATATCACGATGAGACACTCCCGGCGGAAGGGGCGAAGGTGGCTCATTTTTGTTCCATGTGCGGCCCCAAATTTTGTTCGATGAAAATTTCCCATGATTTGCAAAAAAGCATAAAAGAGGACGGGATGAAGCAAAAAGCGAAGGAGTTTGTTGAAACCGGTTCGAGACTTTATCAATGATAAGCTCAATAAGGACATGGATTTGTCTTGCTGACGGATCACGCGGTGCGTATGAAGAGGAGCATCTGGTTCATTCACAGAAAAGCCTTTCCCGGCCAATATGGCGGGAAAGGCTAAAAAGTAATCAGTCTTTGCTTGCTTGCTTTTCTGCGAGCACAGATTTGACCGCCTGCTCAATTTCAAAGTAGCTGGTGCAACGACAAACATTGGATTCAAGCCACTTTTCAATGATTGGTTCCGAGGCGTTCGGCGTGCTTTCAACAAGAGCATGGGCGTTCATAATAAACCCGGGCGTGCAATATCCGCATTGAAAGGCGAAATGCTCGACAAATGCTCGTTGGATGGGGGCATCGCGCAATCCCTCAATGGTTGTAACGGATTTTCCAATGGCTTCAATGGCTAGTATCATACACGATTTAATCGGCGTTTTATCCATCAATACGGTGCATGCACCGCAATCGCCGTTTAAACAACCCGGCTTGGCGCCTGTCAAACCAAGGTGATTGCGAAGAACAAAAAGAAGCGTATCCGCTTGTCTGGCTATCACGGAGTATTTCTCTCCATTGACAGTAAGCGGTATTTCACATTTGGATGATGAACTCATCTTTCGGCCTCCTCCAGTTCAGTAAGAATGTCCCAAAGCGTATTTTTTAACACAAATAAACGATATTCCGCTGAACCTTCGATATCATCCAAAATCGGTTCGGGCAATTGCTGTAACGCATAGTCGATTCGTGCGTCGATCGGAAGATGGCGGGCATTTAACATCTCTTCTACTTTTGGCGAACGAAATGGAAATGGACAGACGCCGCTAAAAGCAGTGCGGAGTTCATTTCCTTTTTTTAAAGCGGAAACGGTGACGAGCGGGTAGCCAACCTTGCCCTGTTTTCGGCGTTTCATATGGACATGGGGCATCGTTAAATATGCCGCATTCATTTTGACTTGCACAAGAAACTCCCCAGGCTGCAGTTGGATGCTTTGCTGGAAGACTTCATGAATCGGTCTTTGCTGAACCCCCGATTTTCCAGCAATCACAATATCACTGTCTACAAGTAAAAGAGGCAGTACGGTTTCACGGTAAAAAATTTGGCCGCAAATGTTGCCTCCAAGCGTAATCTGATTGCGCGCCGTGCGATCTGCAATTTCACTTGCCGCCTTGGCTAATAGCGGAAATGCGTTTGTTTCCTCAATAGCGGTAAGAGTAAGAGCGGTGCCGAGTACTAATTGATTTTGTGAAATGTCAAATGACTGGCATTCTGGAATGTGCTTGATATCAATAACGGCATCTGCAAATACAAGATTTAGGCGCGAGAGGGTAATGATTTCTGTTCCTCCGCTATAATAGATGGGCGTTTTTCCTTGACGCTGAAGCGATGCAAATAACTGAACGGCCTCTTCGATTGATGATGGACGATGGTATGTGAAATCAAATGAAACCATATTATTTCCCCTTTTGCGCTCGCCAAATTTGTTCAGGGAACAGCGGCAATTTGTTAAGAGGAACGCCAGCAGCGATTGATAAGGCATTGGCCAGTGCTGCAGGAATGCCGATGAGACCGTGCTCTCCAGCACCTCGTGCTCCATAAGGCGCATCTATTTGAGGTGTTTTGATAAAATCGGCTATATATTCTGGATGCTCGCCAAAGCGGATTGGCTGATAGGTCCGTATCTGTGGATTTAATACGCGCTCATATCGGTCAAATAAAAAGGTTTCGCGGCTGGCAAAGCTCAGCCCCATGCTCATTGCTCCGATGATCTGTCCGATCGCTGCTTTCCAATTGAGCACCTCCCCGACATCAACGACCGATACGGCTTTAAGAATTTGATAGGTGCAATCGCGTTTATCGAATTCAATTTCTACTGCATGGGCACATACCGTCCACTCTGGGCCGGGCTTCCCTGCTCCTGTTTCCTTATCAAGAGGAGTTAAATGACGCAACGTGTAATTGCCGCGTCCAATAATTTGTCCGCCAATCGCGTTTCCGTTCGGATATTTATAGCCATAAGCAATATCTTTGATCGGAATAAAAATAGCAGGATCATCGCGTACAAATACTTTGCCGTAGCCGACTTCTAAATCTTCGATGGGGGAGCGGAGCACACAAGCAGCGATCGCTTTTAACTGCCGAATGGCATCTTCGGCTGCATTTAACACAGCTCGCCCCCCCATAAATGTGCCGCGACTGGCGACTGTTTTCCAATGCTCTGGTGTGCTTTGCGTGTCGATATCCATTTTTACGTGAATATCATCCATGTCCATTTTTAGCTTTTCAGCAAGAATTTGGGCGAGAACCGTTTTAGAGCCTGTGCCGATTTCGACAACGCCGGACATGAGATTAACGCTTCCATCAGGGTTGAAAGTTACAATCGCACCGGAGCTGGCCTCGGTGTCAATCGTGGATGTTTTCCAAGAGCAGCTCACACCCTTGGCGCGAACAGTGCGGGCATTTAGTTCGATTCGCTGCCATTGATCCCACTGAATGAGCTCGCGCAGCCGTTTGATGCAAGCGGGCAAATTGCCGACATTGCTTCGATTAAGAAGGACGCGGGTCGGAGTCGTATGGCCGGGCAAAATCGCATTTTTCAGCCGCAGCTCGAGCTTATCCATGCCCAGCTTTTCAGCTAATATATCCATGGCCCGTTCAATGGCAAAGGCTTGTTCACAATGGCCAAAGCTACGAAAGGGCGAGGCGTATGGATGGTTCGTATAGATACAGAGCGAATCGCACCATACATTTTCAATGCGATAGGGCCCTGTGCAATCTACTGCGGCAGCACGAGTGACATCAATCGCTTTATCAGAGTAGGCTCCTCCGTCAAATAAAAACAATATTTCAGCCGCCTTTATCATTCCATCCTTTGTGCAACCGAGCTTGACAGTCGCCTCCATTCCGATGTGCACGGGCGATGTAATCATGTCCTGTTCCCTTGTATTCCAAACGCTGACTTTACGGCCCCTCACTGCTTTAGAGGCTAAATAAGCGAGCAGTTCTAATTGAACAGGTGCCTTTCCTCCGTAACCCCCGCCGACCAAAGGCGTATGCACAACCACTTTTCCGACATCTTCGCCAAAATAAGTACTGATTAGTTTTTTGATCATAAATGGCGATTGGGTAGAGGCGGTGATCTCAATCCTTCCGTCCGGAAAAATTTCGGCTGTTGCACATCTTGTCTCCATCGCTAAATGATCTGAGGGGGAAAATGCGACGCTGGTCTCAATCACGACTTCGCTTTCGCTCCAGCCTTTTTCCATATTGCCTTTGCGAATTTTGGTGCGGTGGGCGATATTTGTATTCGGTTCAGGATACGTGTGATCATTTTTTTCATAACTTCCTAGATTTTCATGAATCAACGGGGCGTCAGCTTGTAATGCGGCACGTGGCGAACCGACCGTTGGGAGCGGCTCGTATACGATTTGAACCAGATTGGCGCCCTTCTCTGCTTGTATAGGGGTATCGGCGACTACGATCGCCACTACTTCACCATGATAACGCACTTTATCAAAAGCGATTGGCGGCCGGTCTCGTAAATCCTCTCCTGTCAGAGGAAGTCCTTTTCCTGTCACGACAGCGCGCACTCCTGGAACGGAGAGCGCTTTTTCGAAGTGAATTTCGTGAATAAGAGCGTGAGCATAAGGGCTTGTAACAAGATGGGCGTGCAGCATGCCTTGCTGCAACTTATCATGGGTATATTTGGCCCGCCCAGTTACTTTATCCCAAGCCTCTTTGCGAATGACGCTCTTTCCAATCATGATAAACCCTCCTTTTTTGATTCCAGCGCCTGATCGCTGTTTCATAGTCTACGAATGTATCAATATCGAAAAACAAGTCCATGTCATTGGCTGTTAGTAACCTTCCATTCCAGTGGCTATTCTTGCGAAGCAGCTGGCGTGCTCCCTTGTCACCATAAATGTCGAGCAGTTCAGAGAATAAAGAAGCGCTGAAGAGAATGGGCGGAGAAGGCCTCGATTTGGATGAAAAAGCGACATAATCAGTGCGATGTTGGCAATAAGCGTTGATAAGATCGTTAATCATAGCAGCTGTAATAAATGGTTGATCGGCCAGCATCACCACGGCTGCTTCAGCATGAAGCTTGATAGCAAGATGGAGTCCGCATCGCAATGAATGGGCGAATCCCCAATCAGAAGCGCAACGAATGATGCTGCATTTTTCATGATGACGTAATTCATGTAGCATCCAGTCAAGTGAATCCTCCATAGGCACAATCACAAGAATGTGAGAAAGGGAAGACAATACGGCTGCTTGTAAGGCAGTGGATCCGAGAGAATAGTCAGCAAATGGAAGCAATCGTTTATCCGTTCCCATTCTTGCACTTTTTCCAGCGGCTAAGTAAATCCCGACGGTTCGAGGAGCTTTCATCTTATTCCCCCTTCTGGAGATGGTTGTTTTCGCAGCACATGAATCATTTCTGCTAAAATGCTGATCGCAATTTCTTCAGGGCCGCGCGCACCGATGGAAAGTCCAATTGGCGAATGGATACCATCGGGAATGGAGAAATCGGGAAAGAGGCGTGCGGTGCGCCTTTTCGGTCCTAAAATGCCACAATAGAATAGTGGCTGTTGGCTAAGAAGAGACACAAGCTCTTGGTCACGCTGGAACTGATGGGTCATAATCACGACAAAATCTCGTTCGCATAAACGAAGCTGAGGGATTGCTTCTTTCGGAAAGCCAACCATCCACTGATCGGCATCTGGAATCTGCTCGGGGCAGCAAAGAGCAGGCCGCCAATCGACGACAGTGACAGAAAATCCCGTCTGCTTGGCAAATGACACGAGCGGTTTGACATCATGGTTCGCTCCAAAAATAATAAGGCGCGGTTTGGGCCAAAAGTGCTGAAAATAAAAAGAAGCCCCAGAAATAGTGAAAATCCCATTCTTTGTTTGAAACGTGCCGACAGCATGCAGTTGATTTAGTAGGTCGGCAGGAATTTCATATTCAACATTTCCCCATCGCTGTCCATTTTCAGCTAAAAATAGCCAGCTATTCTCGTCAGTTGCCGCTTCTCCCCATTTTTTTGCCATTAAAACGTATTGGTTTTGTTCTAAATGTCTTTTTACTGTTAACAAATCGGCTTTCAGCTGTTCCGTGATAGGCTGCAATAAAAGATGAATCGTTCCGTTGCATCCGACACCTTGCCCCCATGACAAATCATCTTCCTGTTTAAGATCAAACGTAACAATGGTTGGCCGTTGGCTTTGCCATATTTCTTGTGCTTGGATGGAAAGGGTTTCTTCGAGACATCCGCCGCTAATGAGTCCTGTTATGTAACCTTCTTCATCTATCCACATGCACGCTCCTTCCTTTTGGTATGCCGACCCCTCGACATGGACAATGATCGCCAGTATTCCTTGTTTTTGTGAGGAAGTGATAGCCTCTAGGACAGTATGGTAGTTTTCCATTTTTCGTTTCTCACCACCGCAAAAAAATTTTGCCAAGTATCGGTGTTTGATGATGATCAACCACCTCATCAGCTGCTGTTTCTGTAATCGAATGAAGGAGAGATGTTTGAGATGAAATGACAGGGAGAAGGAGGAGAGTCGCATAATCGGTGAGGAACCTGATGAAGTGGCTGCATCGATTCCGCTGGTTGCGGAGAAGGATGATAAAGGATAGAATAGTGACTCGCATCTTGGGCTTATCATCCACTGCTATTACTATTGTATTCTTTTGGAAATTCGTCATGACTGAAAAAATCATCTAGCCTTGAAATGTCTGATGAAGATCGAGTTTTCTATTGGGGCCTATATGTTAGGGAATTTTTGAATGACCTTGGCGAGGTTGATGACTGGAGAGGGCTGTGGTTTGCTGCTGTCATTCGAATACAAGAAAAAACCTGAACAGCATCGCTTCGAGGACTATTCTTTGATCGAGGAAGCGGTTCGCTGTTCAGGCGTTTACATACAGATGAAACGAACAATATCTGCAAAAATCAAGGGTTGGAAGAGTTTTGATCATGTCAAAGCGTGACTGACCGTCGGGAGATGACCTCTTCACTTTGCAGCTTGAAGTTTTAATAAAAAGAGAGAAATGGCGGTTTATTCCTGTTCTTTTTTTCCCTCTTTTTTTAAACGGCCTTCTTTACGGGCCGCTTCTCGCAATAAAAACTCGATGTGAGCGTTGACGCTGCGGAATTCGTCTTGTGCCCAACGTTCAAGCACCTCGTATAAGTGCGGATCGATTCTTAATGGGAAATTTTTCTTTTTGGCCATAAGACTCACAACCATCAATATAAACTACCAGTATTAATAACCGGCTGTGCAGCTCGCTCAGAGACGATCGCCACCATTAGATTATTAA
Organism: Anoxybacillus sp. P3H1B; assembly: GCF_001560855.1. NCBI lineage: Bacteria > Bacillati > Bacillota > Bacilli > Caryophanales > Anoxybacillaceae > Anoxybacillus > Anoxybacillus sp. P3H1B. The sequence continues at coordinate 24,975 of NZ_LPUG01000010.1, forward strand.
CCATGTTTGCTTTTCTTTCATCGTCTAATTCTAAAACTCCCTCTTTCTCAAGCTGTTCAATCGCCATTTGCGCCATAGACACAGCCCCTTCAACAATCTTCTTGCGCGCGGCTAAAATAGCGGCTGCTTGTTGCCGTTGCAGCATCGCACTAGCAATCTCTGGAGAGTAGGCGAGATGGCTGAGGCGAGCTTCCACTACTTGAACGCCAGCGACTTTGAGACGTTCTTGCAATTCGGTAGCGAGAACATCAGAGATGATATCGGCATTTCCTCTTAACGTAATCTCTTCATGCTCAAAAGTGTCGTATGGGTATTTCGTCGCTACGTGGCGGATCGCTGTTTCGCTTTGCACAGCAACGAACTTTTCATAATTGTCGACATCGAAAACAGCTTTAGCAGAATCAATCACTTTAAAGACGATGACGGCAGCAATTTCAATTGGATTCCCTTCAATATCGTTAACTTTCAATGTACTGCTGTTAAAGTTGCGGACGCGGAGAGACACGGTTTGGCGACGTGTCAACGGAATGGTGAGAAACAAGCCGCTATCGCGAATACTTCCCAAGTAGCGACCAAAAAAAGTGACGACTTTTGCTTGATTCGGTTCAACAATCGTGATCCCTGTTGCTAATAAAACAGCCAATACAGCAAGTACAATGGCAGGCATTAGCATTTGTTGTAAAAGTGAGATAGCGGCGACAATGAGGAAAAGGAGAATAAACAAAATGCCTAAAAATCCGTTTACGTACCAAGCCTTGCTTTCTCTCATAAAAATCATCTCCTTATTATGGATTATATCATTATGATATCATAATTTGAAAAATATGTAAACAAAAGATTGTTTTTTACATTACAGAAAAATGAATGGTAATCCGGTATAGTGATATATAGAAGGGAAGGTGGATAGGATGACACAGATGATTCATGGAAAAGAGCTTAAGGATTGGTTGAAGGATTATCCATTGCTGGAGCAACTAATATCATTGGAGGAAGCGTTCTGGTTCAATCCAGCCTATCAGCCGTTTCATGCGGCAATAAGCGAACGATCTTTTCATTTGCATGACGTACAGGAAGCTGAAGAGAGACTGAAGCGTTTTGCTCCATTCATTGCCACTGTTTTTCCAGAAACCAGGCAGGCAAACGGAATCATCGAATCATCGCTGTTGGAAATAAGCGGGATGCAGCAGCTATTAGGTAAGGTATTTGGCCAGCATGTACCGGGCAAAATGCTGCTAAAATGCGACAGCCATTTGCCGATTGCTGGATCGATTAAAGCAAGAGGAGGAATTTACGAAGTATTGAAGCATGCCGAAGCGCTTGCATTACAGCATGGGCTTTTGTCGCGCGAAGAGGACTATTCGGTGTTAGCGGGCGATGCGTTCCGATCGTTCTTTTCACAGTACACGATTACGGTTGGATCGACAGGAAATCTTGGTTTGAGCATCGGCATCATGGGAACCAAGCTCGGTTTTCGCGTCAATGTACACATGTCGGCGGAAGCAAAACAATGGAAAAAAGATTTGCTGCGAAAAAATGGCGCGCACGTGATTGAGCATTCAGCCGATTACAGCACGGCAGTGGAACAAGGAAGAAGAGAGGCAGAAAGCGATCCGAATAACTATTTTATTGATGATGAAAATTCAGCCGATTTATTTCTTGGCTATGCAGTTGCGGCTTTGCGCCTTAAACAGCAATTCGCGGAAAAAGGGATTGTCGTGGATCACGAACATCCTCTGTTTGTTTATCTCCCATGTGGGGTCGGAGGGGCGCCGGGCGGTATTGCGTTTGGATTGAAACTCATGTTTGGCGATGCGGTTCATTGTTTTTTTGCTGAGCCGACGCATTCGCCATGCATGTTATTAGGAATGATGACAGGGATGCATGATCAAGTATGTGTTCAAGATTTTGGGATTGACGGCCGAACAGAAGCGGATGGACTTGCGGTCGGCCGCCCATCTCGATTTGTCGGCAAAGCGGTAGAAAAGCTGATCAGTGGCATTTATACGGTAGCAGATCGGCATTTATTGATGCTCCTAGCACTTATGAAAGATCAAGAAGACATTGCACTGGAGCCGTCTGCACTGGCGGGAGTCTATGGCCCTGTTTCTTTGTTTATGAAAGGAACATCGTATATAGAACAGCGTCAATTGTACAAAAGCATAAAACAGGCGACCCATTTATGCTGGGCTACTGGAGGAAACCTTGTACCGGAACCCGAGATGAAACAATATGTTGAAAAAGGAAGGACCTTGTATAAAGAAATCGCGAAGCAATAAAACAAGAGTAAAGGTGCTTGTCATATTAGCATGTTTTGCGAATGAACAGAGCTACTGATTTTTTAGTTGCATATGCAGAAAGGAATGGGCATTTTTATTCTGTAAATACGACTGCAGCATCTAATTTAGAAAGGAGAAGGAAACCGAAGGACATCCTTTGGCTCGTTTTGTTATGCAAACATGTGGGATTGACCTTCATAAAATGAAAAGAAGGATGAATCCATCTTCAGGAAACGCAATCCCTATATTGTTGAAGCTGAGGTTTTCCCATAATATAGGCGAACTGTTGTTCAATTCTAGAAAATTCACTCTAGGATCATTATGCTGGATTAGCAAGCATCTCGTGATTCTAGATCGGATACCAAGGTTTGGTAGAAGACCATTTCTTAAAGCACAGCGAATATCGACTTTAGCCAAGTAATATGGTAGTTTGTTAATTTGTTAAAATATGGTATTTTTTCATTGACAATTTACAAGCAAAGCCGTTACAATATCAATAAGCTATTAGTTTATTTAGAAAATTTAAGCAATAGGTGTTGATTTTCGTGCTTAAGCAAGCCAAAAATCGAGTAGGCCGCAATGCTATTTTGCTGGCCATGCTGGAGGATGAGGAAGAACATGGGCTCATTGCCCATTTGAATGCGCTTAATTGGCGTTATTGCAAAGGGAAAGTCGGCTCTATGGACCTGCAAAAAATTGTTTCAGCCGTTGAAACGGCAGCGAAGCGAAACGGCATTGTAAATGGAGACTTGTATCGGGAAATGCATGCGCTGTATCATGCTGTGCTAGAAGCGATGCAAGGAGTAACAAGGGGCCAAGTGGAATTGGGTGGGCTCATGAGAACGGTCGGCCTTCGTTTTGCCGTGATGCGAGGGACTCCTTATGAAAATGAGGCAGAAGGAGAATGGATCGCTGTGGCTTTATACGGAACGATCGGAGCGCCCATTCGCGGGCTTGAGCATGAAACGATTGGTCTTGGGGTAAACCATATTTAACCATTTTATCAATGGTTAGGAAGTGTTAAAGCAGCACAGAACCGTGGGACACATGGAAATTGCTCGGTTCACTTCTCTTCATTAAGGAAGGGATTATCCGAGAAGTTCCCATCTCTTAACGTCAGCGTAGGTGGTGGGAGCATGTCATATATAGGATAGCCTAAAGTGATAAGTTCAGGAGGAGGCTGTACCACAACGATAAATGATGTGGGTAGGGCCTCCTCCTTTATTTTGCTAAAGCAAAGGGGGATGGAGCGAATGGTGATTTTAACCGGCCATACGTTGACATTAAACGAAGTGAAGCGCGTGCTATACGACGGGGAAGTGGTCATCGCCTCCACAGATAGTATGGAGGCGGTCGAACGGAGCCGGAAAGCAGTCGAGGAGATTGTTAGCAAGAAAAAGGTGGTATATGGAATCAATACAGGATTTGGGAAGTTCAGCGACGTATTAATTGAAGCAAACGATGTGGAGGAGCTGCAGTGGAATTTAATCCATTCTCATGCATGCGGAGTGGGTGAACCATTTCCGGAGTCTGTTTCGCGCGCTATGCTGCTATTGCGGGCTAACGCTCTCTTGAAAGGATATTCAGGTGTTCGCCCGGTTGTCATTGAACGGCTGTTGGATTTGTTAAATGCCAAAATTCATCCCGTCATTCCGCAGCAAGGTTCGTTAGGCGCGAGCGGAGATTTGGCGCCGCTGTCTCACTTAGTATTGGCGCTGCTTGGTGAAGGAGAAGTATTTTATCGCGGACAGCAAGTGCCTGCTATGGAAGCTCTTGCAGAAGAAGGACTCACTCCCATTACCTTAAAGGCGAAAGAAGGATTAGCGCTGATCAATGGCACGCAGGCGATGACAGCGATGGGAGTTGTCGGGTATTTAGAAGCTGAACAGCTGGCATATGAAAGCGAACTCATTGCAGCCATGACTCTGGAAGGGCTACAGGGAATTATGGATGCATTTGATGAACGAGTCCATCTTGCTCGCGGCTATCATCAACAGACGGAAGTAGCCGCAAGGATTCGCACCTATTTAGCTGACAGCCGTCTCGTGACCAAACAAGGGCAACTGCGCGTACAAGATGCTTATTCGCTTCGTTGTATTCCGCAAGTACATGGCGCTTCATGGCAGGCGCTTGATTATGTAAAAGAAAAATTGGAAATTGAAATGAACGCCGCCACTGACAACCCATTAATTTTTGATGATGGAGCGTCTGTGATCTCTGGTGGAAATTTCCATGGTCAACCGATTGCATTAGCGCTGGATTTTATGAAAATTGCGCTCGCCGAGCTGGCCAATATTTCCGAGCGGAGGATCGAACGGCTCGTCAACCCGCAACTGAGTGATCTGCCGCCGTTTTTGAGCCCAGCTCCTGGCTTGCAATCAGGTGCCATGATTATGCAATATGCGGCGGCGGCGCTTGTCTCAGAAAATAAAACGCTCGCTCATCCAGCCAGCGTGGACTCTATTCCATCATCAGCTAATCAAGAGGACCATGTCAGCATGGGAACCATTGCTTCCCGGCACGCTTATGCCATTTTGCAAAATGTGCGCAGGGTACTCGCGATTGAGTTGATTTGTGCGATGCAGGCGGTTGAACATCGCGGAGTAGACAAAATGGCTGCGAAGACAAGAGCGTTTTATGAAGCGACGCGTCAAATTGTACCATCGATTACAAAAGACCGCGTGTTTTCTAAAGATATAGAAGCGGCCGCAAAGTGGCTGAAGGAAGTGGATCAGTCTTTTTTTCTCGTTCACCCCGCACCTGTTAATCAATATTCATGAGGAGGAAGGAAAACGATGAGTCAAATGATCTCGCGCAATATTCGAGCGAAAAAAGGTTTGCAGCTGGAATGCAAGGGATGGGAGCAAGAAGCAGTGCTTCGCATGCTGTATAATAATTTGGATCCGGAGGTGGCAGAGAAGCCGGAAGATCTCATTGTATACGGAGGAATTGGGAAAGCAGCGCGAAATTGGGAGGCATTTGACGCGATTGTGAAAGCGTTAAGAGAGCTAGAAAAGGATGAAACGCTTTTAATTCAATCAGGAAAACCTGTTGGTGTTTTTAAAACTCATGAGCGTGCCCCGCGAGTACTGCTGTCGAATTCCGTGCTTGTGCCAAAATGGGCGAATTGGGAACATTTTAATGAGTTAGATAAAAAAGGACTCATCATGTATGGACAAATGACCGCGGGAAGCTGGATTTACATCGGCACGCAAGGAATTTTACAAGGCACGTACGAAACATTTGCCGCAGTGGCGAAAAAGCATTTCGGCGGCACATTAAAAGGAACGTTGACGCTGACAGCCGGACTTGGCGGCATGGGCGGGGCTCAGCCTTTGGCTGTGACGATGAATGGCGGCATCGTGATTGCAGTGGAGGTGGATCCTCAACGCATTCAAAAACGATTGGATACTAAATATTGTGATCGGATGACGGCCTCGCTTGATGAGGCGCTGCTTTGGGCGTATGAAGCAAAGGAAAAAGGAGAACCACTTTCCATTGGATTAATCGGCAATGCGGCGGAAGTGCATCATGAGCTGTTAAAGCGTGGAGTGAAGGTGGATATTGTGACAGATCAAACTTCGGCACATGATCCGTTGAACGGCTATGTTCCGACTGGCCTGTCGTTAGACGAAGCGCGCGAGTTGCGAAAAAATGATCCCGAAGAATATGTCCGCCGTTCGAAACAAAGCATGGCGAAACATGTTGAAGCGATGCTTGAGTTTCAAACACGCGGTGCCATTGTGTTTGATTATGGAAATAATATCCGCCAAGTGGCCAAAGACGAGGGGGTCGAAAAGGCTTTTGCGTTTCCGGGCTTTGTTCCAGCTTATATTCGCCCGCTGTTTTGCGAAGGAAAAGGCCCGTTCCGTTGGGCAGCGTTATCTGGTGATCCGGCCGATATTTATCGTACAGATGAACTCATTAAAGAGCTGTTTCCGGAAAATGAGTCGCTTATCCGTTGGATTGACATGGCGCAAAAGAGAGTGGCATTTCAAGGGCTTCCAGCGCGCATTTGCTGGTTAGGATACGGAGAGCGTGTCAAGATGGGGCTTGCGATAAATGAGCTTGTGCGCAAAGGGGAGCTGAAAGCTCCGATTGTCATTGGTCGCGATCATTTAGACTGCGGGTCTGTCGCCTCGCCAAACCGCGAAACGGAGGCGATGAAGGACGGAAGCGATGCCGTAGGCGATTGGGCAGTACTTAACGCTTTAATCAATACGGCTGCGGGAGGTTCATGGATTTCCTTCCACCATGGGGGTGGAGTGGGGATGGGATACTCTCTCCATGCCGGTATGGTAGTCGTCGCAGATGGCACTGATTTGGCTAAAGAACGTCTTGAACGGGTCTTGACGACTGATCCGGGGATGGGGATTATCCGTCATGCCGATGCTGGGTACGAACGAGCTATTGAAATGGCAAAGGAACAGCAGATTCGAATCCCAATGCTTAAGGAGGAAAATGAATGACAACCAGACAACTATTGGATACTCTGATTACCAATATCGGACAGCTGTTAACAATGGAAGGGAAGGGGCCGGCAAAAGGGGAACAGATGAAAAAGCTCTCGGTTTTAAACCATGCAGCCGTGGGCGTTAAAGATGGAAAAATCGCCTTTGTCGGCAGTGCGAAACAGGCGGAACAGCTGCAAGCAGAGCGGGTCATAGATGCAGATGGAAGACTGGTGACTCCAGGGCTTGTAGATCCGCACACTCATTTAGTATTTGGCGGATCACGCGAACAGGAAATGACCCTAAAGCAGCAAGGTGTCCCTTATTTAGAAATTTTGAAAAGAGGAGGAGGAATTTTATCGACGGTAGCGGCGACAAGAAACGCAAGCGAAGAAGAGCTTGTTCAAAAAGCAAAGCTTCATCTTGACCGAATGCTTTCCTATGGTATGACTACAGTTGAAGCGAAAAGCGGGTACGGGCTGGATCGGCAGACAGAACTTAAGCAGCTTCGTGTTGTGAAGCGATTGAAGGAAGAGCATCCGATTGATTTGGTCTCTACCTTTCTTGGAGCTCATGCCATTCCTCCTGAATATCAGCACGACCCTGAACAATTTTTGGCGGAGATGCTTGAATTGCTCGATGTCGTGAAAGCGGAACAGCTTGCTGAATTTGTCGATATTTTTTGTGAAACAGGTGTTTTTACGGTAGAGCAGTCCCGTGCCTTTTTGCAGGCTGCCCAGGCAAAAGGATTTGCTGTGAAAATTCACGCGGATGAAATTGATCCCCTTGGCGGCACGGAATTAGCAGTTGAATTGGGAGCCGCAAGCGGTGACCACTTAGTGGGAGCATCAGAAGCTGGAATTCGGAAATTGGCTCAGTCAAACACCATTGCTGTCCTCCTGCCAGGGACGTCCTTTTATTTAGGAAAGGAAGCTTATGCGAAAGCGCGGTCGATGATTGATGCAGGGGCGGCGGTCGCTCTTTCAACCGATTTTAATCCGGGAAGCTCGCCGACAGAAAATTTGCAGCTCATTATGTCGATTGCGGCATTGAAGCTGAAAATGACGCCGGAGGAAATTTGGCACGCAGTAACGGTAAACGCGGCTTATGCGATTCATCGCGGAGAAGAAGCAGGGAGGATTGCAATTGGAAGAAAAGCGGATCTGGTTATTTGGGATGCGCCAAATTACGCGTATGTGCCATACCATTATGGAGTCAATCACGTTCATATGGTATGGAAAGCAGGAAGGGTAGTGGCAGAAAGAAGCAGGGGTGATGTGATAGCAACAACCTACGCCGATTGATAACAACAAACGGATGAACTTCCTCCTACTTATATTCCGTTAAAAGGTGGCTAAACGATTATGTTTGAATTTTCTTAAATAAGTGAGGAAAAATCGAAACCAAAAACGACAAGCGTTCGTAAGTAAGCTTGTCGTTTTATTTTTTCTTTGTTTATGGAATGGGCATTGTTCTGGAGGAGAAATCGTGCCAACCTTCTCTTGAAAACAGCTGAATGGCTTCTGGGCTTGCCGGTGCTGATCGAGAGAAAATGAAAATATGAATGTGCGGTTTTCATCATATGACAGACACATTCAGAAAAAACAGTAAGCATGATAAACTTAGGAATAGAGAGAAGGAGGATATAGTACAGAAAGGTTGCCCAGATAGATGGTTTCGTATAAGATGAGAGGGAAGGTATATTAGTTTTTTTAAAGGAGAACTTTATATGGATGCCATATGGTCTTATGATGCGTGGATAGCACTAATCAAAATTATTGCTATTGATATTATTTTGTCTGGCGATAATGCGATTGTGATCGCAATGGCGACAAGGAAGCTTCCGAAAGAGCAGCAAAATAAGGCAATTTTTTGGGGAACGGGCGGAGCGGTTATTTTGCGGATCTTGTTTGCCGCCATCATTGTCTTTTTGCTGAAAATCCCATTCGTACATTTAGCTGGCGGACTTTTATTGCTTTGGATTGCGTATAAAGTGTTGGTTGAGCATGAAGAGACAGCGAATATTCAATCATCTGATCGTCTTTTAAAAGCCATTTGGACGATTATCGTAGCAGATGCAGTAATGAGCTTAGATAATGTGGTCGCTGTGGCGGGGGCATCGGAAGGGCACGTTGGTATGATTGCATTTGGCGTAGCTATCAGCATTCCGATTATGATTTTTGGCTCGAAGGCGATCGTGGCCATTATGGAAAAACATGTGTGGATTACGTATATTGGGTCCGGCATTTTAGCTTGGACAGGAGGAAAAATGATGATGGAGGATGAGGGGTTTACAAGTTTCCTCCATTTGCCAAAAGGTCCGCTTTCTTATGCGATTGCTGCGGGTTTGACGATTTTTGTACTGGCCCTCGCTTATCTGACAAATAAAAAGGCGGAAGCGCAAAGAGAAAAAGGCAGAATGATATAAAAGGATTGTTAGCGTATCCGTCGGGGTCTCCTATCTCTCAACGGAGTATAAATCAAAGAGGTTCATTGGATTATAGATGAAAATGAATTTTTTCACATTTGGGGATTTATATGATGTTGTTTCTTAGCAATCGATTCATAGGCCTGAAAGCGGCGTTGCTTGTACCTTTGCTACATGAATAGATGATCCAAGGCTGTGGATTTGTTCTGATCTATTGTTAAATCTTCAGGCTGCAACATGATATCTTGCTTAAAAGAAAAATGACCGAACAGCTTGCTTAACGGACGAAAGCTTAGTCTTTAGTGAAGCTGTTCGGTTCTTTAATTTTTGTTGGTTTGGCTCTGTACTAGAGTTCCATTCGAGCCTTAGCCGTCTGCTACGACCACATAAGCAGCTTTCACAGGGCCGTGGACCCCCACTACTAAGTTCATCTCAATGTCGGCTGAATTGCTTGGACCGGTAATGAAATTGATACATGATGCGACTTCTTTTCCCGCTTTGACTTGCTGATGGATATAAAAAGCGGCTTGCGTCATTCGGGGAACGATGGTGCTTTTCGGAATGATGCAAATATAGTTTTGCGGTAAGAAGCTGACAGTGCGTCCTTTTCCGCGATCGCTGAATAAGACGACGGTCCCCGATTCTGCCAATGTGATATCGCTAAAAGTGATCCCAATATTCGCCTGCTCAGCCTCTGTGATATTGACCGCTCCAAGAGACGGGTCCCATATATGAACGTGAATGCCGCTGTTTCGCCAATGATGGTACAAAAGATGGGATAATCCATATTCCGCAAAACGCGGATCATTCCATGTCACGACAGGACCGCCCCCATAACGGGATACGACTTTTTGCAAGGTAAGAGGAAGCTGTTCTTTGTTTGTCTCAAATACATCGGTATGGATGGCTGCACACTGCGTCTTCAATACTTCTAGCAAATCGTCCTCACTATACCCTTGAAATACAGTCCATTGCGGCTGATGCCGCCACTGAGGAGCCTGCACGTTTGTCGCGTACGCTTTCCGTTCAAGCCGCTCGGCAACTTGATTTAAAAACGCTTCTCGGCGATGGATACGTCCTCTTTTCATGGCTGATCCCCTGCTTTCTTTCGATGATGAAACCAATCGCGAAACCTTTCTTTTTCGGGCGCTGGGAATTCGCGAATCGCTGTCCACGCTTTTAACGGTCCGGGTCCTTTTGAAATGCGTTCATTGGTTGTAAATGGATTCAAGACGCTTGGTGCCATTTTCGAGCCCAGTTTGTAAAATGTCGTTGATGCTGCACCTAAGCCAAATGCTTTCATGGCTAATTTTTCTGAAATAGGGGCTCTTCCTTCTTGTTCCACGATGACTTGCCGATGCTTATGCAGCAGTTCGTGAAGCGGTATTTTGACAGGACATGCTTCCGTACAGGCTGCACATAATGTTGAAGCGTACGGCAGTTCTTTATAATCATCATAGCCTCCAAGCAGTGGGGAAAGGACGGCACCGATCGGCCCGGAATAAATGGATCCATATGAATGACCGCCAATATGACGGTACACCGGGCAAACATTGACACAGGCCGCGCAGCGAATGCATTGCAGCACGGGTTGAAATTCTGTCCCTAAAATATTGGATCGGCCATTATCGACAATGACAAGGTGAAACTCTTCTGGGCCGTCTATCTCTTCAAGATGGCGAGGGCCGGTTAGTACCGTAATATAGCTTGTTAATTTTTGCCCGACAGCGCTGCGTGTGAGTAAGCTTACAAGCACTTCCATTTCTGCGAAAGTCGGCACAATTCGTTCCATGCCCATAACGGTAATCTGTGTTTTAGAAAGGGCTGTTACTAAATCGGCATTTCCTTCATTTGTAACAAGCGTGATCGAACCGGACTCGGCAATGGCGAAATTGCAGCCGGTAATGCCGATATCGGCGCTTAAATACTCCTGGCGCAGTGTTTGGCGGGCATGAAGGGCCAGTTCTTCTGGCTTTTCGGTTTTGTCATAGGCCAGCTTCTGGCGAAAAACATCGCGAATTTGTTCTTTATTTTTATGCAAGGCGGGTGCGACAATGTGGGAAGGGGGATCATGGTCATCCATTTGCAAAATGTATTCTCCGAGATCCGTTTCAATGACTTCGCAGCCCGCTTTTTCCAGCACAGCATTCAGATGGATCTCTTCTGTAACCATCGATTTGGATTTGACAATTTTTTTGGCTTGCTTTTCCATGGCGACGTCAAGAATGTATTGTGAAGCTTCTTCGGCAGTTTGGGCGAAAAAAACGTGTCCTCCGCGCTTGGCAACGTTTTCGCTTAATTGAAACAAGTAAAAATCAAGATTGGCTAGTGTATGTTGGCGAATTTCTTCCCCGAGCGCCCGCCATTCTTCCCAATTGCCGAGCTCCGCAGCGGCCTTTAACCGTCTGGCATGCAATCGTTCTTGGGCTCCAGCGACAGCGCCGCGCATAAATGAATTATCAATTCCTGATTTTACGCGTGCATGAAATGGCTCTTCTCCGATTTTCATCGACATATTTTTTCCCTCCCTCATTCATGGCTATTAAGCACTTCTGCAATATGCATCACTTGAATTGGTTTCTGCGCTCGTTCGATGCGCCCCTTTATATTCATTAAACAGCCGCAGTCCGCAGCGATTAAATAATCCGCTTCTGTTTCTTCAATATGCTGGATTTTTTCATCCACCATTTGCTCAGAGATGTCCCCCATTTTGACGGAAAACGTACCGCCAAAGCCACAACAGGTATGGGCATTCGGAAGCGGAACCATTTCCAAGCCTTCCACATGTTTTAATAGTTTAAAAGGGGCTTCTTTCACACCAAGCAACCGCGTCATATGGCATGACGTATGATAGGTTGCTTTTCCTTGAAGCTTAGCCCCCACATTTTCTACTTTTAACACCTCCACAAGAAATTGAGTCAATTCGTATGTTTTGGCTGCGAGAGCTTTTGCCTTTGCTTCCCATTCCCTGTCTCCGCGGAAAATTTGCGGATATTCTTTAAACATGGTGGCACATGAGCCAGAGGGAGCAACAATATATTCTGCATGCTCGAATGTACGAATCATATGCTTCATCGTTTCTTTTGCTTCTTTGACGTATCCGCTATTGTAGGCGGGCTGTCCACAGCAGGTTTGGGCGTCCGGGAACTCGACTTCGCATCCTAATCGTTCCAGCAGCTCGACGGTTGATTTGCCGACATTGGTATGAAATAAATCTACTAAACAAGTAATAAACAGCGTGACTTTCATCGTGCGTTTCCCTCCTTGGTATTAAATGATGGAGTTTCTCGGTATGGAAGTGTATCTTGAATTGAAAGAAAACATAATCGTGGGTATGGGATCATCGATGTTTACGGGAAAATCAATGATTTCAACCGGCCATCCACCGAAGCTCCCTTTTGTTTTGCTGCACATATGGAAGCAAGATAAACAGGTCATCAGATGACTATATGAATAATTATATAACAATTTTGAAAAAAATAAAGCGCCATCTTTCTTTAGTTGGCGCTATGAGGAGAAATATATTTTTTTAGTACTTGCTCTACGTTTGATAGATGCTCTAGCATGCGAGCTTGTGCAGCATTGACATCTTGGCGCTGAATCGCTTCAAAAATATTCATATGCTCTTCAAGCAGCTGTTCGCTTGTTGCTTGTTTAGAAAAAAGCCAAATTCGTCTTGTTTCTCGCATGGTTTCTATCATCATTTCTGATATATTGTTCATCAGACTAACCAAAATGGGATTTTGTGATGCTGCTGCAATAGCAATATGGAAGAGGAAATCAGCTTTTTCCCCAATTTCTTCATTGCCGATTCCTTGCCGCATTTGTTCGAGTGCCTCCTCCATCGCTTTCAAGTCCCTTTCTGTTCGCTTCCGGGCAGCTACGCCGGCAGCGCCCACCTCTAATAGTTTGCGGACCTCCAATAAATAGGCGATATCTTCCTTTTTCATAAGAGCGGCAATGGAAATAGGAAAAGAAAGCATCGTCGGATCAAATTCACGGATGTAGGTTCCTTCTCCTTGCTTTAGTTCAATTAAGCCCATGGCTTTTAAAGCGGTCAGTGCTTCGCGAATCGCTGCACGCCCCACTTGAAAATTCTCTGCTAGCTGCTGAACAGAATCGAGCTTGTCTCCGGGCTTCAACACCCCGTTTTTAATCATATCAAAAATGGTTTCCGCTACTTCTTCGTAAATTTTTTTCGGTTTAATTTGTTTATATTCCAAAAATAGTCACCTCATACTGAGAAGTGTAACAGCTTGTCACATAATTTATATTATACAAAAATTTTCGCAAAGAATCAGCGAAAGAAATTTCACAAAATTTCATAATTTCATATTGAGTTTTTTCTAAAGAGAGCATATAATTTTTGTCAGTATAAACACATGGTCATCAGATGACCTAATTATCATCTTTTTCAGGGGAGATATTAAATTGGGAGGGGATTTGCTATGCAGTGGAAGCAAGATTTTACACCGATTGCTGATAATTTAGCCTTATCGGCCGTTGTGGCTCTTGTGCCGATTCTTTATTTTTTTTGGGCGCTGGCGATTAAAAGAATGAAAGGATATGTAGCAGGCGTTACGACTTTGATCGTTTCATTGGTCATAGCTGTAATCGCTTACAGGGTGCCTGTGTCAATTGCTGCCATGTCCGCCACACAGGGGGCTGTTTACGGTCTTTTGCCCATCGGATGGATTATTATCACTTCGGTATTTTTGTATAAATTAACAGTAAAAACAGGAAAGTTCGATATTATTCGCAATTCGGTATTGTCTATTACAGAAGATAGACGGTTGCAAGCGCTGCTTATCGCATTTTCATTTGGAGCCTTTTTAGAAGGGGCGGCCGGATTTGGAGCGCCGGTGGCGATTTCTGCTGCTTTGCTCGTAGGACTTGGATTTCATCCATTATATGCGGCCGGCATTTGTTTAATTGCTAATACAGCCCCTGTCGCTTTTGGGGCCATCGGTATTCCTATTACTGCGTTAGAAGGGCCGACAGGCATTCCGGCAATGGAAATTTCAAAAATGGTGGGTCGGCAACTTCCATTTTTATCCTTCTTTATTCCGTTTTACCTTGTACTCATTATGGCTGGATGGAGAAAAACGATCGAAGTGCTGCCGCCGATTTTGATATCAGGAATTTCATTTGCCGTTACTCAATATGTTAGCTCAAACTTCTTGGGGCCGGAATTGCCAGATATTTTATCAGCGTTAGTGTCGCTTGTTACTTTGACGGTTTTTTTGAGATTTTGGAAACCGAAAACCATTTATCGTTTTGATTCGGAGTTGGAAGCGGCAGCGACCATTCAAACACAAAAGCGCTATACAAGCGGTGAAGTATTCAAAGCATGGTCCCCGTTTTTAGTATTAACCTTGTTTATTTCGATCTGGGGAATTCCACAGATGAAGGCAGCGCTCACGGGGCATTATGAAGGAACAAATGTGATGTTGAAAGCGCTTAATACAATAGGGCATTATTTGACATGGATGCCGGAGGTTCCCGGATTAAGCAATAAAATTATTGATGCCAATGGTGAGCCGATTGCAGCTGTCTATAAATTAGAACTGCTAGGAGCAGCAGGAACAGCCATCTTCTTAGCGGCTATTGTGACCAAGTTTATTGTCCGCATTTCTTGGAAGCAATGGGCCGAGACTTTTGCCGAGACGTTGCAAGAATTAAAGTTTCCGATTATTACGATCACAGCCGTAGTTGGTTTCGCCTATGTGACCAATGCGTCTGGAATGAGTACGACATTGGGAATGGCGATGGCTAAAACAGGTTCACTGTTCTCCTTCTTCTCTCCGTTTCTCGGATGGTTAGGGGTGTTTATCACAGGCTCAGATACATCATCTAATTTACTTTTTGGAAATTTACAGAAGATTACCGCTGCTTCGATCGGAATGGATCCTGTTCTTGCACTGGCCGCTAACTCATCAGGAGGTGTGACAGGGAAAATGATTTCACCGCAGTCGATTGCGGTTGCCTGTGCTGCGGTAGGTTTAGCCGGCAAAGAATCCGATTTATTCCGCTTTACAGTCAAGCATAGCATCTTTTTCATTATTTTAATTGGGATTATGACATTTTTACAGTCTACTATTTTTTCATGGATGATTCCATAGTGCTTGCTGAAAAAAGGAAGCCAGCACAGGGGGAGACCACCTTCTCTGTGAAAAGGCTCCTTTTTTCTTAAGTTATATAGAACGGGGCTTCCCTTTCATTTTTCTATATTTAGCGGTGCGAATTCTATCAATTCCATTGACTTGCCTTCGATTGTCTAAAGGCTCGTTGCCTTAGTTTATCAAGTCATAAACAAGCATTGAAGTCGACTAAAAAATGATGAAAGCCATGGCTTCTTCTTATAGATAAGAAGGCGATGCCAAAATCGGCATCATGCGCTCTATCTTCAAGCTGCCTGTATATCACGTTTTTAGAGAGGGTGAGAATCATTGATTTCTGAAGCAGCTAAACAATTATTTATTCAAATCGTTGGCCGGGAAAACTATGACGATTCCAAAGCGGGGAGGCTTGTTTATTCCTATGATGCCACTCCGCAATTTCAAGCGATTCCTGAGGCGGTGATGGCGCCGCGAAATACGAAGGAAGTTTCCGAGATTGTGAAAGTTTGCGCCGAGTACCGCATTCCGATTGTTCCACGCGGTTCCGGTACGAATCTGTGTGCCGGAACATGTCCGATAGAAGGTGGAATTGTCCTGCTTTTTAAGCATATGAATCGCATTCTTGAAATTGATGAAGACAACTTAACAGCAACGGTTCAACCGGGGGTGATTACGCTCGATTTGATTAAATCAGTAGAAGAAAAAGGGTTGTTTTATCCACCTGATCCAAGCTCGATGAAAATTTCAACGATTGGAGGAAATATTAATGAAAATTCCGGTGGTCTGCGCGGGCTGAAATATGGAGTCACTCGTGATTATGTCCTTGGGCTTGAGGCGGTGTTGGCCAATGGAGACGTTATTCGCACAGGAGGAAAATTGGCCAAAGATGTGGCTGGTTATGATTTAACAAGATTATTGGTTGGATCGGAAGGAACGCTTGGAATTATCACAGAGGCTACGCTGAAGCTTGTGCCGATGCCGGAGGCAAAGAAAACGATGCTAGCTCTTTATCAAGATTTAGAGGCGGCTGCCCGATCTGTGTCCAAAATTATTGCAAGCAAAATCATCCCTGCGACATTGGAATTTTTAGATCAGCCAACGCTTAGAGTTGTAGAAGATTATGCACAAATTGGCTTGCCGACAGATGTAAAGGCCGTTCTTCTTATCGAGCAAGACGGTGCACGTGAAGTGGTGGAAAGAGAGATGCGGCAAATAGAAAGAATTTGTAAAGAGGAACAGGCGGTGTCTGTACAATTGGCCCGTTCTGAACAAGAAGCCGATGCTTTGCGCACAGCGCGGCGTTCGGCATTATCCGCCCTTGCTCGCCTACGGCCGACAACGATTTTGGAGGATGCCACTGTACCGCGTTCAGAGATAGCAAAAATGGTAACAGCCATCAATGAAATTGCCGAGAAATATCGCGTCATGATTTGTACATTTGGGCATGCCGGCGATGGCAATTTGCATCCAACATGTCCGACGGATGCACGTGATGATGAAGAGATGGAGCGAGTGGAAGCAGCGTTTGCCGAAATTTTTGCCAAGGCGATTGAGCTTGGGGGTACGATTACCGGGGAACATGGAGTGGGAGCCATGAAGGCGCCATATTTAGAATGGAAGCTTGGCAAGGAAGGGGTAGAGGTGATGCAAGCGATCAAGCGTGCGCTTGATCCCTACAATATTATGAATCCAGGAAAAGTGTTTGCGAAAAGTACGAGGAAACGTGTGGTGGTAACAAAATGACTTCGTCAAAGGAGCAAAAAGCGATCCAAGATCAGTTTCGTGAACGGATGAACGAAGATGAGCTTATGAACTGTATGCGTTGCGGTTTTTGCTTGCCGTCATGTCCCACGTATATAGAATCGGGATCACAGGAGCTGCATTCGCCAAGAGGACGCATTGCCATCATGAAGGCGGTAGTCGATGGTTTGATTGAACCGGATGAGGACGTTGAACGTACACTGAATATGTGTTTGGGATGCCGAGCTTGTGAGCCGGTTTGTCCTTCAGGCGTCCGTTATGGACATTTATTGGAAGAAGCGCGCGATATTATTCAGCAAAATAAAAAACATTCATGGCCTGTTCGCGTGCTGCGTAAGCTGGTGTTTAAAGAATTGTTTCCTTATCCTAATCGTGTGCGCGTAGCAACAGCCTCCCTTGGATTTTATCAGCGCTCAGGACTGCAAACGTTTTTACAGAGAACGAGATTGTCTCATGTTTTGCCTGCCCATTTAAGGGAAATGGAAAAGGTTTTGCCAAGTGCTCCAACGCTAAAAAAAATGAAAAAGCGGCCAAAGCATTTGCCGGCACAAGGAGAGGCGAAACGAAGAGTCGCTTTTTTCTCCGGCTGCTTAATGGATACGCTGTTTATCGAAACGAATGATGCAACGATGAAGCTATTGCAGCTAGCTGGATGTGAAATTGTCATTCCATCTTTGCAAACATGCTGCGGCGCTTTGCATGGACACAGCGGAGAAAAAGAGCAGGCTAAATGGTTAGCCAAGCGAAACATTGAGGCGTTTGAGCAATGTCAGGCAGATGCCGTTATTACAAATGCAGGCGGTTGTGGAGCGTTTTTAATGGAGTATGATCATTTGTTGAAAGATGATCCTGATTGGGTTGACCGCGCTAAAGCTTTTGTGGAGAAAATTCGTGACATTTCTGCTATTTTAATAGAATTAGGGTTTCAGCATAAAGGACTGAAGCTGCCGCCGCAAATTGTTACTTATCAGGATTCGTGCCATTTGCGAAATGTCATGAGAACATCATCTGCGCCGCGGCAACTGCTTCAATCGATTGCTGGTGTAGAATTTCGCGAAATGAGAGAGTCTGATCGCTGCTGCGGTTCTGCAGGGATCTACAATATTGTTGAACCGGAAATGGCCATGCAAATTTTAGATCATAAAATGGTGTATGCAGAACAAACGGGAGCGACTACCATTGTGACGGCTAATCCTGGCTGTTTGCTGCAAATGAAACTAGGAATTGAGAGGAAAGGGCTGGGAGAAAAAGTTCGTGCTGTGCATATTGTGGAAGTATTATTTGAAGCGGTTAAGGAAAGCGGCTTGTTTGAAGAAAGTAAAGACGGGTAAGCAGGATAAAAATTTTAGGGGATCTACGTATAAGTGACTTGCTAGCTGGACATAATAGGGGTGTAGAGTTTTCCAAGTATTCCCCCGATCCCCTGTGAATATATAAAAGTCCCTTCATTTTTATGGAGGGACCTTTTTTTGAGTTATGCTACTCTTTTAGCGCCGATAAATTTTGGTTTCCAGTAAGAGTTATTTAAACGATCGATTTTTACACCGCTTGATGTAGCATGAATGATGGAGTTGTTGCCAATGTAAATCGCAACGTGGGAAGCACCTTTTTTATATGTACTGAAAAATACGAGATCACCAGGCTTTAATTTTGATGTATGTACGCTTGTTCCTTTTTGGTACATAGATGCTGCGGATCGCGGTAATGTTTTACCGACCTTTTTATATGTATAGTAGACAAAGCCGGAACAATCAAAGCCTTTTGGAGTTGTACCGCCGAATTTGTAAGGAGTGCCGATCATTTTTTTTGCTTCTGTGACGACTTTTTGTGTATTTACAGCCGCTTCCGCTTTGAAAGCGTTACCAAAAAGAGAACTAAATACAATCATGAATGATAGTAGAGTGACTGTAAACGTTCTATTCATTTTCCTTAAACCTCCGACAACGAGTTTCCGTTTCTTTCTCACAGGTTTCAGTATAGCAAAAATATTGTCGAAATGTTGTTACATTTAAATTAAATAATATTACAGACAAATTACAAAATTTGATGACGAAGATTTAAGACCTGGTACTATATATAAAGCTTTATGTGACTACACTTTCAGCGTTTGCGCTTTGTTTATGCGAGGAACAGAAAGCGTTCGGCTTCATGTCTTCACATTCGCCGATCAATCGGCTGCTTTTGTTTACCGATAGAGCGTATTTAAAGGATATACATATATAACTAGAGAATGTCAGAAAATGTCGAAAAAATAGGAAGGATGAAGGGAGAAACCTCTATATTTTCCATTTATAATAATAAATAAAAGTGCATGGTGAGCGTTTATGCTATCGAAAATGAGTGAATATATGTTATTTACTGTTGGCATTTTAATCGTGATTTTATTCGGACAGCAACAAATGAATCGATTGATTCATAGAAAGCTCAAGGTGTCTATTTTTTATATAGCGCAACGATCGACAATGCTTTTTTATGTTTTTGTTTTTTTACTGCTAGCCACTGGCATTTGGTATGTGAACGGGCTTGAACATCAGGAACGCCAAAAATATGAACGAAATTTGTCACGTTTGGCGGCAAGTTTCGCCGCTGAACTCTCGCAAATGAATCACCAGCAGGTAACAGACACAACCAATGCAAATGATAAAACCTACCTCGGTCTTTTGCGTACGTTGAATCGCTGGCAGCATGATCATCCCAATATACGCCAAATTTATACATTAAAACAACGAGCAGATGGTCAGAATTATGTCATGCTTTCCGTCAAAGCAGATGATGGAAAGCATGATGGACAACAGGTTCAGGATTTGCCGAGCGGGGCGGCCTATCAGGCGCATATGTCAGAGCTGGCGCAAGCATTTCAAGGAAAGATCAGCATTAAAAATGAGGGGGATTTGCCAAAAAACTTTGTTATATTTTGTCCAATCCTAACACAGCAAGGCAAGGTGGATGCCGTTTTAATCATTCGCTATGATGGAGCACACTATATGAAGAAAATGCACCATCAACTACACAAAGGAATGGGAAGGATCTTTTTACTATTTTTTATTTCTTATATTTTTTATTTATTGCTGCTCTATGTCCGCTTAGACAAACTATCTTTTAAAAAATATAGCGAAGAAGTGCAAAGGATTCAGCATCGTCTTAAACGTCTTTCTGAAATATCTATGGAAGGAATTATTATTTATTCGGGGCAAACGATTTTGGAAGTGAATCATGCTGCATGCCGGTTATTCGGTTATACAGAGAACGAGCTGATGCGGACACCGATGGAAGCGCTTGTCGCTTCCCCTCCATTGCCAGATTGGACGCAATCTTTGGTTGAAGATACGACATATGAAGTGCATTTGCGTAAAAAAGACGGCACGACTTTCCCTGCAGAGGTTTTGAAGCGCAAATATGATGATTATTCCCGATCCCGAATGGTCGATGTAGTAGCCGTCCGAGATATTACAGAACGAAAAAAACATGAAGATCGAATGAACTATATTGCGTTTTATGACGATTTAACAGGTTTGCCTAATAAAGAAATGCTCTATCAGATGTTAAGCGAAAAGCTAACGGATGCACAAAATCTCAAAAGAAAAACAGCAGTTATGTTTATGGAAGTGAAGGGAATAAAAGCGGTAAATGATTTGTATGGCTATACGGTTGGGGATCAAGTGCTTCTAGCATCCGTGGCGAAGATAAAAAATCTAGTCGGTGAAACCGACATTTTTGGCAGATGGGGCGGGAACGAATTCATCGTCATTTTGCCGCAAGTGGACAGAGACGAACAAGTAAGCGAATTATGCCAGCGTTTAATCGAAGCAATGGAAGAGCCGTTGATCGTGAACAAACAGGAATTTCGCTTGACGCTAAAAATCGGCATTAGTTGTTATCCGAAAGATGGAGATAATGGTCACACATTAATTCGCAGAGCTGATATAGCTAGACATGAATTGTCAAAACAGGCCATTGGCCAATTTCGCTTTTTTGAGAAACAAATGAATCGAACCATTTATGAAAAAATTCATATGGAAAGAGAATTGCGCAAGGCGCTGGAAGCGGAGGAATTTGAGCTTCACTATCAGCCGCAAATTCAACTGCAAACAGGAAAAGTGATCGGAATCGAAGCACTTATCAGATGGAAGCATAGGGAAAAAGGAATGATCTCGCCAAACGCATTTATTCCGATTGCCGAAGAGACGGGTTTCATCATTTCGATTAACGAATGGGTTATGGAAACAGCATGCCGGCAAACAAAGCTGTTGCTTCATCAATATCCTTCCTTATCCGTTTCTATTAATTTGTCGCCTTGTGAGTTTGAAAGCAGAAAGCTTATTTATAAGCTTGCGAAAATCCTTGAAAAAACCGATTTTCCGCCCCATTGCCTAGATATCGAAATTACTGAACGCATGACGATGGATACGGAAAAAGCCATTCCGATTTTAAAAGAGCTGAAAAATGTAGGTGTCAATGTCAGTATTGATGACTTTGGGACAGGGTACAGCTCGTTAAGCTATTTGAAAAAACTGCCGATTGATCGCTTGAAAATTGACCGTTCATTTGTGCAAAATGTCCAAAAAGAAGAAGAAGCTATTTTGCCAGCGATTATCACTTTAGGGCATAATATAGGTGTAAAGGTGCTTGCGGAAGGGGTAGAGACAGAGCTGGAGGCTGCCTATTTAAAAGAAAAACAATGCGACGAAGTGCAAGGCTATTATTATACAAGGCCGCTTCCGTACGGCGAATTGGTACAATTTCTTGATCAGCATAAACAGCAAGCAAGTGCCATCATAAGCTAAAGATGGATGTGAGATCAAATGGATATTATTTCAAAAATTGCGGAGGAAAGAATTCGGGAAGCCTTGAAAAATGGGGAATTTGATCATCTTCCTGGATTGGGCAAACCGCTGGAGTTGGAAGATTTGTCGCATATTCCTGAAGACTTGCGAATCGGCTATCTGCTGTTGAAAAATGCCGGATATGTCTCTGAGGAAGTCGAATTAAAAAAGGATGTAATGACCATCGAAGACCTATTGCGTTGTTGTGATGATGAAACAGAAAAAGAGAAACTCAGGAAAAAACTGAATGAAAAACTCCTCCGTTGGAATTCGCTGATGAAAAAGCGCAATAAAACGAACTCTCAAGCCTTGCGCGACTATCAGCAACGGATTGATGAAAAGTTTCGATAATCAATAGAAAAGCTTGCTGCGGTTTATCGGCAAGCTTTTTTATTTTGCATGCAAAGTTTCTTGCAAAGTGGGGAAGATATCATTAGGTTTGCTATTTTGTTTGACTCCATTATTTTGAATTTCAAAGGAGAGTGAAACATGATGAAAATGAGATGGATTTTTTGGGTGTTAGCGCTCATGCTTATGCTTCCAACAGGAGCGTTAGCGGAACAAAGAGAGCCTGGCATGGCGGCAGGAGCCCGAGCATTTGCAGGGCATATGTTCAAACATGGAGAACTGGATGAACAAAAATGGCTGGAAATTGTAAAAAAATATACACCGAATCAAGCTGCAGAATGGCAAAAGATTCTTAATGAACGAAAAGAACTAAGAAAGCAACTGCAAAGCGAAGAAGTGCAAAAGGCCCTGCAAGCAAAACATGCAGAGATGAAAAAGAAAAGAGAAGCGGAGTTTGACCAATTAATTGACCGTCTTGCCAATAAAGAAATAACCAAACAGCAGTTCAAAAAAGAATGGAAGAAGTTACATAAACATAAGAGATGGATGACAAAAGCAGAAAGGCAAAAATTGTATAAGCTTCATCATCAAACGCATGAGGCAATGAAGAAAAATGATCAACAGGCCCTTTCTTCCTTGCTTCCACAATGGTTGGAGCATATGAAGAAAGAAAATGAGCGTTTGGCTAAATGGATTCAAGAAGCGACACAAAAATAATATAGGCCATTTGTAGTGACATCTAAGCTAGCTCTTGCAAGGAAAATCTTCCTCAATAAAAGCGCGCCTGCGCCTTTCATAAGGAGGATTCCTGCGCAAGAGCATTTTTATTTGGCAAGGAGACAAGCAAAACAGCGGTTGTAAATATCAAAAATACGGAAAAAATAACTAGGATGCAAATGAAGAAATAATTGAAACGGTCTTTTCGCTTCTTAATAAAAAAGAAATTCGTGTTTACTCGATTTGTTTGGTATTGTTGGGCTGGTCTCGACACCGATATAGATACTATAATGGAGAAAAAAGGCCAAGAGTTTCTATGCGGCCGTTTTTGGCAAAGGAGAAATTCGTATGGGATATCCGGTGATGCTGCATATCGCCAATCAACACGTTGTTGTCATTGGTGGGGGGAGGGTGGCCGAACGGAAAATAAAAGGTTTGCTGGAGGCGGAAGCAAAAATTACGGTTGTCGCTCCTTCTGCTACAGGGGGGATTCAACAGTTAGCGGCAGCCGGAGCACTCGTTTGGCGCCGAAAAACATTTTCTCCTGACGATATTAAAGAAGCGTGGATGGTGATTGCGGCCACGAATAATCGAGAAGTAAATGAAGCGGTGGCCGCCGCAGCGGAGCCTTATCAACTGATTAACATTGCCGATGATCCAGAGCGGTCTAATTTTCATGTTCCGGCGGTGGTAAGGCGTGGCCGATTGACGATCGCTGTTTCAACAGGAGGAGCGAGCCCGACTGTCGCCCAGCAAATCCGCCGTCAGCTTGCGGAACAATATGATGAAGATTGTGGACGGTATATCGAGTTTCTTTACGAGTGCCGCCAATTTATTTTGCGGAATGTAAGCGATGAGCGAATACGAAAAAAATTGTTTAAGGCGATTGCCCAGGAATCGTTCCGCAAGAAGGGAAATTGGGAAGAAGAGTTCCACCGACTTTTAGAAATGACCTTATAAATGAGAAGAAAACCTGTTTGAATGAATAAATCTTCGAAAAAAGTGAAAGAGGGATAAGTTTTTTAACATTCTTCAGTCGATTCATCTCCCACTTCTAAATCTTGCGAAGCTTGATGAAAGTGGGAGATGAATCGACTTCGGACAAGGACAGGCTTTTGCCTGTTCAATTGTCTGACCCTGTGGTAAAATAAACCTATGTCGTTCTTTCATAACTGGATATAGGAGGTTGCATGGAGAAAATAAAATGCGAAAACCAAGCGGATCCTTCCATGCGTAAAATATCCAAGGTACAAAAGAACTCCGAATTGTCGGACATCTAGGGTTGGAACGACCCGAAGTCACGCTCAGGGAGACGAAAGGCGGCTTTCGTCGTGGAACTGAGAAGCTCCCACTTCAAGCTTTAGCTAAGTGGTGAGTAGTTCACCAGCTTTCCCAAGTCTCCTATCTTCAAGGAGCGGGAAGGGCGACAGCCCAGTGAGCAGGGGAGATGAATGTCGGTGATCGCCAATCGATAGGATCCTCTATCGTTCAAACGGACCCCTTCGGAACGAAGGAAAGCGTAGGGGGGGATTGTGTGTGGCTTACCGTTCAGCGGACACGCGCAAGTCGCTTGAAACTCCCTCTTCTAAGCGAAGCGTAGGTGGTGGGTAAGTTCACG
Source organism: Anoxybacillus sp. P3H1B (assembly GCF_001560855.1). Classification (NCBI taxonomy): domain Bacteria; kingdom Bacillati; phylum Bacillota; class Bacilli; order Caryophanales; family Anoxybacillaceae; genus Anoxybacillus; species Anoxybacillus sp. P3H1B. Next base: position 49,516 of record NZ_LPUG01000010.1, read on the forward strand.
CAGGCCGTCTTTCAGAAAGGCGGACCTGCTTTTCTTTTCTAATTTTCCCATTTGTACGTCCAAAACCGCTCCGTTTTCAGCCATTCTAACGCGTCACCGCCGCGTTTAGAAGCAGCGCTCATCAATCCTTCTGTTTGGGAACGGTGTGCTTGAATGGCGGCGATTTTTTTATCAATGACTGCGCTGACATCACGGACGATATCAGGTTTTCCCAAGTCTTGTTCGCAATTTTTAGCAAATGCGACACAATGGACAATTGGCCGCTCTTCTTTTGGAATTCGCTGGACGGCGTGAATGACAGCTGCCCCGCATGCGTCATGGTCAGGATGAACGCTATAGCCAGGGTAAAACGTGATGATTAAAGATGGATTCGTTTCTGCTATAATAGCGCTAATGCGATCAGCGATCAGTTCTTCATCTTCAAATTCAATCGTTTTGTCACGGAAGCCGAGCAAGCGCAAATCGTCAATGCCAATCGCTTCGCATGCCGCTTTTAACTCTTGTTTGCGAATGAGCGGCAACGTCTCACGGTTAGCAAAGGGAGGAGTTCCCATGTTGCGTCCCATTTCTCCAAGAGTAAGGCAAGCATATGTGATCGGAGTGCCTTTTTCTGCATGCATGGCCAGTGTGCCGGAAACACCAAATGCTTCATCATCTGGATGGGGAAATACAACAAGTACATGTCTTTCCATTTTCATCCCTCCTTAAAAAGGTTCATGGCTCAATTGTAGAGCAACTGCGAGCTTCCCTTCATAATCATGGCCGGCAAGCAAAAGCTGCCCTTTGTCAGTCATCTCCCAATCTGTTAACCCTTCTGCATATATCCAGCCCAACTCCAGCTTTAATCCGATACGGTAAGGTCCTTTGCCAACGATTTTTCCATGGCTGAAACGGATTCGTCCGTTGCGGATGTATGCACCTGCTGAGAAAAATCCTTCGTTATGATGGGCAGCGTATGCCCCGTTTGTTGTTTCTAAATGCAAGTACACGTCTTGACCTTTGAACTGATTCAAGACGGTTTGTACCTCTTCAATACGAATCGGCTGCAAAAAAATCCCTCCTCGAACATCGTTTTTATTATTGTACATGAAAGCTAGACATAAAAGAAAATATTTCGTCCGCAAGACGTTTGCAAGGAAGCGGTGAAAAAATAGACCATATCGATAAAGAGCGTGCCCATTTCATATCATCCACCGAGAAGCCTCCCACTTCTAAACGAAGTGTATAGGTGAGAGAGATTCATAGATGATGATTGATGGATGCTTTGATTCCAGCAAACCTATGAGGAAAGACTAGGGATCAATTTGTAATTTTGAGGCTGCAGCGAGAGAAGGTGTCGTTCCATTTACGTGCTTGTTTGGGTTTTTTGTTGTATAATATCTAAAAATAGAGAAAATGCGAAAAATATGGCTTCATAGGTTTAGAAACTTGCACCAATTGAGTGATAGGAGAGGTGATTTGGATGAGTTTTCAAGGAAATGGTGTAACGTTTTTAAACATTGATGGTGCATATGTTTCGCAGCCATGCCTTCGTCGGCTGCCGCACGAATGGATTGATTTAATGGACGTGGCACATACCAACCTATATTGTGAGCAAGCCTCTTTATGCGAGTTGGAAAGGCGCATCCAAACATGCAGAAACCTTGTGTTTATTGGCAGCGGTAATTACCACTATATCTCATATTTACTGATGAAAAGAATCCAAGAACCGTTTACGCTCATTTTGTTTGACAATCATACCGATATAGGGAATGGGACGGATCATGAACAAATCATCTCCTGCGGTTCGTGGGTTTCTTATGCTCTGGAGCTTCCTTTACTGCAAAGAGCCGTGATTGTCGGACCTACACGGTGGCAGTCTTCTCTTTTTTCTTCTGAGACCATTGTCTTGTCAAACAATATCGTTTCTCCGAATCTTCTTTTATCCCATATTCAAACAGAGAATGTATACATTAGCATTGATAAAGATGTTCTTCGCGAGGAGGATGCCATGACCAATTGGGATCACGGAACGATGCCGCTTTCCGCTTTGATTGGCTGTCTGCAAGAGTTGTTTGTTCATAAAAATGTGGTAGGGATCGATATATGCGGCGAGTATCCGCAAGCTTCCATTTATCCATTCGATCCAGTGAGTCGGGAGGCGGTTCGCAAAAATGAGCATGCGAACATGTGCATTGCTCATAACTGTTTGTACGATCCGCAGCCTACAACTTTTATTATCCAATAAATGGTAATACAATAGCGCCCGGTGCTGGGAAACAACCGGGCTGTTTTTAATAAATAATGCGAAATGTTTTTTCGTTTGGAATAGGATCGATGGATTGAATATCTAAATGGGTCACTTTCGAAAACGGAGAGCCCTGGCGAATTTTATCAATAAATAGATGAATTCGCTCTTCATGTCCTTGCGCTTCCAGTTCTACCGTTCCATCCTCATTATTTTTTACCCATCCGGTTAAATCCCATTTTAATGCTTCATGTTGTGCATAATAGCGAAAGCCGACGCCTTGGACGCGGCCATGAACGATCACATGCAATCGCTTCATTCCTATTGCTCCCCCTCCTTGTATGTCCCCTATCTATCATCATACACGAGAAGAGGGATTTTCCATACTCATATAAATGTCCAGACCAAAAAATTTTTCTTTAATTGAAAGAAGAAAAATACGCCTTTATTGATATGGAGGAATGAAGCATTTTCCACATCGATGAAACTTGCTGCTGTTCGACTTGTTTACGACCGTCCTTTTTTGATAGGACCTTCGTTTATATATCAATCGGATTGGAAAGGAACTTTTCAAACTCCGATCGTTAACCGAGAATATTTTTGTAGCTTTTCTTTAATAAGCTCCTTAAGAAAAGGATGATACCCTAAATAGCCGCATAAGACCCATTGCTGGTCGGAAGAAGTAAGAGAGCGCAGCCGCTGTTCGATTTTTTTCATTAACACTCCGGTAAACAGTAAATAAGGGACGACGAAAATCGTTTGATAAGAGGATTGCTTAGCTGCTTGTAAGGCATCCTCCAGCGATGGTGCGGCTGCAGCAAGAAAGCATACGTCAACACGGGAGACGTTTGTTTTTTGCTGCAACATGCCGGCGATTGTTTTCATCGCACTTTTTGTGTCGGGATCGCTGCTTCCACGGGCAACAAGAAGAATCATGGCACGCTCATGAAGCGAAACAGCGCTCTCCATCATTCGTTCGATGATGATGGAAACCATTTTTTCATGGATGCCGAACGGTTCATCTAATAAAATTTGCAAAAAAGGGTAGCGCTGTCTTGCTTTTTGGATGGCCTCTGGAATATCTTGCTTCACATGTCCAGCGGCAAGTAGCAAAATAGGAATGACAATGATGCTTGTTGCCCCTTTTTTTACGCAAATTTCGATTCCTGTTGCGATATCAGGGTCTGCCAATTCAATAAAACAAATTTCTTGAATCGGGAAATCGGTCGACATTTTGCACTGTTCAACAAAAGCGATCGCTTCTTCGCAAGCTTTCGCTAGACGGCTTCCATGACAAACATATAAAACAGCCTGCATAAGCGCCTCCTTAAAATGCTTCGTTAGCAAACGATGATGCTTGGAATCTTAATTGCTCGAACCATTGAATTTTTTCTCGCAGGGCGACAACCTCGCCTATGATAATCATGCTTGGATTTTCGATTTGTTTTTGTTGAACAGCTTCGACAATTGTTTCAAGAGTGGCTGTCACGGTTTTTTGTTCGTACAGCGTGCCCCATTGGATCACGGCTGCAGGAGTGGATGGCGCTTTTCCGTATTTGATTAACTGATCGCGAATATATGGAAGATTGCTGATGCCCATATAAATAGCGATCGTGTCAATTCCTTTGGCAAGACTTTCCCATTTGATTTCTTCTTGGCTATCGGCACGCTGATGGCCTGTAATAAAGGCGACGCTTGAGCTGAAGTCGCGATGGGTCACAGGAATGCCGGCATAAGCGGCTGCAGCGATACCGGACGTAATACCAGGAACGATTTCAAAGTCAATGCCATGCTTGGCCAGCATCTCGGCTTCTTCGCCGCCGCGGCCGAATACGAATGGATCTCCACCTTTTAATCGTACAACGATTTTTCCTTTCTTCGCATGGCGCACAAGGAAATGATTGATGGTTTCCTGCTGCATAGTATGATAGCCGGGGAGTTTTCCACAAAAAATCAATTCTGCTTCTTTTTTGGCATATGTCAGCAGTTCTTCATTAATAAGGCGATCATATAAAATCACATCTGCTTTTTGGATGCACATTAATCCTTTGACGGTAATTAGTTCTGGATCGCCGGGACCTGCTCCGACCAAATACACTTTTCCCATCCTTCCGTTCAGCCCTTTCTGTTTAAGCATTCTTCTATTGCTGCACATGAATTTCGTCTTTGTCAATTGGCCAAAACGCCTGCAAACATATTGGCTGCTTCATTTGTCTATTATTGAATGAATGGACAAGTTAGCGCCAAGTTTTAAAGTATTGGCATGATAAAGATGAGCGTTAAACTTGCTTCATCTGATCTTTCTAACACAGGTGTGTTAGTGAGTGATTTTGTATCACTCGTCGTACGGCTAGCTTGGGTGGCGAGGTTCATTGTAAACAACGAACCCCCCGCCTCGGCGAATGAGTTTTTTCTCATGCAGCGAAATATCGATAAAATCAGGAACCTTCAGAAAATGTTTTTCAAGCTCTACTTCGACAAGACGAAACGCTTGCTCGTCACTGCTGGCAGCAATGACGAGATAGATGGTGTTTGTTTGCGTTGTTACTTCAAAGCGATATAAATACATCGGCGCCACCTTCATGCAACTGTGCTGAAATTCGTTAAAATGCGATCCAATTCTGCCTGCAACGCTTCAATGCCGACGCGATTAAAGTAATCAAGAAATGTCTCGCCAGGCAGCTTTGTTTCTTGAAAATAGGAGAACAGCAATACAAGCACTTCTTCGATTTGTTCTGCCGGGATCTTGCCTTTTAATTTTTCGTTAAATTTTCCGTCGTTTTGCAGCGTACCGCCTACATAAATTTCAAACGCCTCAACCATGCCTTTGTCTTTTGTTTTCATTTTGATCCCTTGAAGCCCGATATCGCCAATTTGTCTTTGACCGCAAGAGTTTGGACAGCCGACCATATGGATGCGCACGGGAACGTCAAGTTGTAAACGGCTATCTAAGTATTCTGCGACATGACGCATCCGCTCTTTTGTTTCAACCAATGCGAGATTGCAAAACTCTATGCCTGTGCAGGAAACGGAGTATCCAATGAACGTTTTTGGCCGCACGGTAATCCGCTCAAATATTTTTTCTTGAAGTACCGACTCTACATATGAATCTGGAATGTTGGGAATGACAAGATTTTGTGAGTTGCAAAAACGAACCTCGCCATTTCCATATTGGCGAGCTATTCTGGCAATCTCAAATACTTCATCGGCGCTGAGACGCCCAACCGGTACGTTAAAGCCGATATAGTTCAGCCCTTCCTGCTTTTGGCGGTGTACACCGTAAAAATAGCCGGCATTCCAGCCTTTTTGCACCGTTTCGCCTTTGGATGGCAGCAGACCTGTATATTCTAAAAGCTTTTCTTTAAATTTTTCCACTCCCCAATCAGCGACAAGGAATTTAAGACGCGAACGATGACGTTTTTCGCGATAGCCATAATCACGGAAAATAGTTGTAATAGCAATGGCGACCTCTTTTACGCGTTCTTGTTCTACAAATATATCAAGCAATTGGGCAAGATGCGGAGCCGACGACAACCCGCCTCCGACTTTTACATGGAAACCTAATACTTCTTGACCGTCGATGACTTTTTTGGCCGGTATAAAGGAAACACAGTGAATTTCAGCATTGGCTGCATTGTATACGTTGGCACTTATCGACATTTTATATTTGCGTGGTAAATTAGAAAAATCTTCATTGTGCTGGAAAAATTCATAGATTTCGCGAACAATATGCGTTGTGTCAAATAACTCGTCTGGGTCGATGCCAGCTAGGGGATTGCCGACAATGTTGCGAGTGATGTCACCGCATGCGCCGGCTGTCGATAGTCCGACACGCTTTAATCGTTCGAAAATATCGGGAATTTGTTCGATTTGCAGCCAATGGAATTGAACGGCCTGCCGTGTCGTGATATCAAATAGGCCACGCCCGTAATCGCGGGCAATCCCTGCTAATGCTTCAAGCTGTTCATTATTTAAAATGCCGGAAGGAACGCAGACGCGCATCATAAAATAGCCGGCTTCTTTGGGACGTTGTAAATATAATCCAGCCCATTTAAAATAATCCCAGTCTTCTTGAGGAATCGCGGCAAACCCTTCTTTTGCATAACGCGGGATCTCATCAAAAATTTTTAAACCGTCTTTTTCTAGCTTTTTTAATTCGGTTTTGTTCAGTTTTGGATTAGCAGCCCATGTTTTTTCGTACGCCATCTTTATAAATCCTCCTTAATAAAGTGTCGATCGCGTAAATAAGCAATCACTTGATCGGCACATTGATGAATGGAATGAAGGTGGGTGTCAATGATGAGTTCTGGTGCTTCCGGAGCTTCGTATGGCGAATCAATGCCGGTAAAGTTGCGAATTTCTCCGTTTCTAGCTTTTTGATATAGCCCTTTTGGATCGCGTTTTTCGCATTCCTCAAGCGGGCATTTTACGTAGATTTCGATAAATTCATCGCTTTCCACCAGCTCACGCACTAGCGTACGGTCTTGAGCGAAAGGGGAGATAAACGCTGTTAACACAAATTGCCCGCTGTCGACAAACAATTTGGCCACTTCGCCAATGCGGCGGATGTTTTCAGTACGGTCTTCAGCAGAGAATCCCAAGTCCTTGTTTAATCCATGGCGAACGTTATCTCCATCAAGCACATAATTTTGAATGCCGAGATCAAATAGCTTTTTAGAAACGGAGTTAGCCACTGTCGATTTTCCGGAGCCAGACAGCCCAGTGAACCATAAAATACAGCTATGATGGCCGTTGCGCTGGCGGCGTTCCTCCTTTGTCACGGCCGCCTGATGCCAAACAACGTTAGTGTTCAATGCGATTTCCTCCTTTGTTAGCGAGCGGAATGAGGGACTGCCAAACCCTTAATAAGCACTTGCACCACTTCTGGACGGCTGAATGTGCTGGGCGGTACTTGGCCGCTTCTCAACATTTCTCGTACTTTTGTTCCCGATAATACCACGTGATGTTCGCTGCTATGCGGACATGTTTTCGTTGAGGCCATTCCCTCGCATTTTGTACAATAAAAGCTATGTTCAAAAAATAATGGGGTAATGCCGAGATCTTCTGGAGAAAAGTTTAAGAAAATCTTTTGGGCATCATATGTGCCATAATAATTTCCAACGCCAGCGTGATCGCGTCCGACAATAAAGTGCGTGCAGCCGAAGTTTTTGCGCACCATCGCATGGAAAATGGCTTCCCGTGGCCCTGCATAGCGCATGGCTGCTTGAAAGACGCCAAGGAACACTCGATCCTTCGGATAGTAGTTTTCCAAAAGTACTTGATAGCTTTCCATGCGAATATCAGCTGGAATATCGTCGTCCTTTGTTTCGCCGACAAGCGGATTTAAAAATAGTCCATCGACGATTTCAAGTGCGCATTTTTGAATATATTCGTGAGCGCGATGCACAGGATTTCGCGTCTGAAAGCCAACAACGGTGTTCCAACCCAATTCAGCAAAGCGTTGGCGTGTCTCGGCTGGATCGAAATAAAAGGAAGCAAATCGTCCTTTGTTTGTTCGATTAACAAGGGTGATCGGTCCCCCGACGTAGACATTTGGTCTTTCGAATAATTTTTTGACTCCGGGATGATCCCAGTCCTCTGTTTGATAGACAAGAAGGGCTTCCTTTTGTTTATCGGGCACGTATAGCTCTTGAACTTCCATCACGCCGTATACGTGGCCGTTGTGGACAAGCTTTACCGTTTCGCCGACGGAAAGCTCAGCTGCTTTTTGTTCACTCACAGCAAGCGTAATCGGAATGCTCCAAACGATGCCATTAGCAAGGCGCATCGTTTTCACAACAGATTCGTAGTCTTCCTTTCCTAAAAATCCTGTTAGCGGGCTGTATGCGCCGGTACCGATAAGTTCAAGATCGCTTAATTCTGCATTGGACAGCTCAATTTTTTTCGTCACAGAGTGGAATGGATATTCCGGGTTCCAACGATTGATTAATGTACCGCCATGTGGGATGCTTAAGCTCATTTTCATTCCTCCTAAAATATAGTAAGTAGGGCCGCTATGGTTAGCAAGCGTTGTTAATGATTGATATCGCTTGTGTTTATAAAAGCGATAGGATAACTGTGATTTAATGTTAAATTCCTTCGCCATGTTCGTGCAAAGAGCGCTTTTCTTCTGTCGCTGTTTTTTTGAGACTGATGATTCCTAAGGTGGACAGAAAGACGCTAAAAATAGCAATAAACGTGTAAATATCGCTGTCCAGCAGTAATTTCACAAGACTATAAGCGATAACAAGAGAAAAAATAGGTGAAACAACCCAAACCTTTAACAGCTGAATAACAATTCGTTTTTGCCAAATGTACGTTCCTGTTTTGGCTGTTCCGATTCCGATAATAGCGGATGTGGTAATCTGCGTTAATGGAACTGGCAGACCGAAAAGGGAAGAAAGAATAACAAGGATGGCTCCTGTTCCTGAGATCGCGCATCCTTCAAACGGAGAAAAATGAATAATTTTTTTCCCGTTCGTTTCAAGCACGCGCCCGCCCAGTAAAACGGCTCCTAATGCTACAAATAAGCCGCCAAAAAAAGTGCCGGAATTCACTGAGATCAAATTGGCGCCGACGAGAGGGCCGACAGCGTTGGCCACGTTGTTCATTCCAGCTGAAAAAGCTTCAAAAAAGCCAGTCACAATTAACAAGGACATCAGGCTTTTTTTCCACATGCCCTGTTCAATGTAGGGATGTTTTTCTTTAAGCCGCAAAAACCATTTTCCAACGATAAAGGTAAAAGTAAAGGCGATGACTGGAATGATGATCCAAATGGAAACAATAAATAGAAGTTTAGAAAGATATAACGTTTGATAAGCCATGCCGGCACCGACGACAGCACCAACCGTAATTTCGCTTGTTGATAGTGGAATTCCTATCATGTTGGCCGCAAATAAGGAAATAGTCGAAGCTGCTAGAATAATCGTGACAATTTTAATCGTTAAAATGGACGAAGGGATGATGCCAGAACCAATTGTTTTCACGACTTCTCCTCCGCCAAGACTCCCTAGAAAAACACCGAGACCACAAAGAAGGAGGGCGATGGATTTCCGCTGAATGGCTCCTGAGCCATAGGCTACTCCCATCGCTGCGGCTGCTCCGCTAGCTCCGATATTCATGGCGAAAAAGAAGGAGACGGCAAAAGCAACGGCTAAAAGCATGTATGCCCCTCCTTATGATTCATGGAGGCCGCATTCGACTTTTCCGCGTCCAGCCCATCTGCCTGAACGCAAATCATTTGCATCAAGCGCAGGAGATGTGCACGGCTCACAGCCAATGCTTGGGTAGCCTTTATCATGAAGCTCGTTGTATGGCAGCTGATGTTTATAGACATAGTTCCATACGTCTTTCCAAGTCCAGTGAATCAGCGGACATATTTTAATAGATTGAAATTTTGGGTCTTTATTCAGAAATTCCACATGTCTCCGTGTGGAAGACTGCTCACGGCGCAATCCAGAAATCCAGGCTGGCACACCTGTCAAGACTTCGCGCAGCGGGATAATTTTGCGAATTTCACAGCAGCGATTTGGCTCCTGCACCCATAGTTGCTCTCCCATTTGTTCTGCCTGCTCTTCTAGCGATAGGCGCGGCTTTTTCATTACAATGCGAAGCGAAGGATATTTTTTTTGAACTTTTTCAATCGTTTCGTATGTTTCGCGAAAATGGAGACCCGTATCGAGAAAAACAACGGTTGCGTCCGGTTTAACTTTAGAGATTAGATCGATTAAGACGATGCCCTCAATACCGAAGCTACAGGCATAAACAACCTCATCTCCATAATGCTCATAAACCCATCGAATAACATCTAAGGCTCCTTTTGTTTCATTGTCAATTGAGAAGAATGGCATTTCTCCATTCCATGTGTCATAAGTCAGCAAGGTTGTTTCCTCCTTCATTTGGTGGTAAAAAAAGACAGTTTTCACCTTGCTCTGTACGATAGAAGGGAAAACCGCCTCTAGTTTGTCTAGTCAGCGCGCCTTATTATTTAATTCTTATCTTTTCGTTTTTTTCAAGTTGAATCACTTTGCCGTCTTGGATCACAAGCGTGATCGTGCCAAATTTCATTGACTGCAGCATTTCTTGTATTCTAGTAAAAATGGCAGCGATTTGCTGTTCATTTCCCATTGCGATTCCTCCTTAGTGTCAATAAATAAAAAAGCTTTCCATTTCGGAAAGACAAAGGAGGCTGCCTATTTCACCTTATCTCCCAAAATGGTTCCCATTTGGATGGACGTAGCACCTTGCTTCATGAATTTGAAGTAGGTTGCCGGGGTTCATTGGGCCAGTTCCCTCCCCCACTCTTGATAAGTATGTAATTGACTAAAATTTTAACATAATTCGAATAAATGTCAACCCGAGTTTTTCGATAGGAATTTATTTTTTCATTTTAACATTATTTGTCGAGAAGTCTCCTATCTCTTAATGAAGTGCTGGTCGGGGAGGTTCATTCATGTGATGGGGAATATAGAATGAAAAGGGATAACATCATATAGATCGTTATGAAAATGGGAAAAGATAGGAAGGGAGAAGAGGGGGAGGCCATTTTTCAAAATGGTTCCATTTTACTTCCCGCGATTAGCTGCGATCTTTGTTTGCTAAGCGGGATCTGCGGGAGAATATGCCTAAAAGAATGACAGACAACGACCATTTGGACATTGTCTGTCACCTAAAAAGCTGACGAGGCGCCTTTTTATAGAAAAAACGGAGCAGGCGCGGACACCGCTTCCAGCATGGAAAAGCCTCTATCTTGTTTCGTTATCGTTTGCGTAAATTTCCAAGCTCTTCGACAATGGCTTGCATTTCATTAGGGCTGAAGGAGCTTTTTCTCATGACCATTTCATAAAGATCTCTTAACTCCTCATATAGCGTTTCGTCAAAATGGGATGACTTCATCACATCAAAGTTGAGAACCTTCAGCTTTTCCTTTATTTTTTCAATCATGTATTCCATATTTTCAAGAGATTTTTGCGATAAATCCAAAAGTCTCATCCTTTCTGAATTTGATGGATAGAGTCATTGTACCATATGGAAGGAATGAAAGAATATACATGTATACTGTTATTTTGTTTATAATGGATAGCGAAGGGAGATGTGTTGTGATGATTAAAGTGTTATTTGTTTGTCTTGGGAATATTTGCCGATCACCAATGGCTGAAGCCATTTTTCGCGACTTGGTCAAAAAAGAAGGGCTTGAAGATCAAATTATGATCGATTCGGCGGGAACGGGGAATTGGCATATCGGCAATCCGCCTCATGAAGGAACGCAAAGCATTTTAACAAAGAAGGGAATTGATTTTTCAGGAATTCGGGCAAGACAAATTGGCGAAGAGGATTTGCGGATGTTTGACTATATTATTGCGATGGATGTCGAAAACATGGAGGATTTAAAGCGCTTGGCTGGATATAATAAAGCTGGCTTTGTTGGCCGTTTACTTGATTTTGTTCCAGACAGCGATATAGCTGATGTACCGGATCCTTATTATACAGGTAATTTTACCGAAGTGTACGAGCTAATCCAAAAGGGCTGCCGGCATTTGCTTGAAGCGATTAAAAAAGAACAAGGAATATAATCAACCAAAGGGGGAGGAGAAGATGAAAATCGCAAGAAACATCATGATCGGAGCGGTTATTGGTGCAGCTGTTTCGCTGCTTGATCGAGAAACGAGGCATTCGCTGAAAGAGGTATGGGGGCAACGGGGCAAGCTGATTCGCCAGCTGCCAGAGCGAATCCATGAATGCCGCGAGAGTATAGGACAGCTTGCGGAAGACGTAGTCTATACAGCGGAAAAAATAAAAGAAGTAGCTGAAAAAACACCAGAGATGATCGAGTGGGTAAAAGAATCATACGATGCAATCAAGCATAAAGATCTTCGCCTGAAAAAGTGAAGGGAGCATATGGTCATGATGATGAACCTCACGTTTATACGTGAAATGGTCAAGCGGTTTCGGGAAGATGAAGTCTCTCGTCTTTCAGCTGAGTTAGCTTATTTTTTCCTTCTTTCTCTTTTTCCTTTTCTGATTTTTTTATTTACATTGATGGCGTATTTGCCAATCGAGCATGAGGACGTTTTATCGGTTGTTCGCCAATATGCCCCGAAGGAAGCGATGGACCTTATCGAAGCAAATATTCATTATGTTATGAATCACCAAAATGGCAAGCTGTTGTCATTCGGAATTATAGGAGCTGTCTGGTCTGCTTCGAATGGTATTGACGCTATTGTTCGTGCGTTTAATCGTGCTTATGATGTGCAAGAAAGCCGTTCCTTTATCGCGGCTAGAGGCGTGTCCATTTTGCTGACATTTGGAATGATGCTTGTGATTGTAGTGGCTCTAGTATTGCCCGTTTTTGGGAAAACGATCGGGCTTTTTTTATCCTCCATGCTCGGCATTTCGGGTATCTTTTTAATGATTTGGAGCGCGTTTCGCTGGATTGTCAGCTTCCTTATTTTGTTCGGTGTGTTTACTTCGCTGTATTATTTTGCTCCGAATAAGCAATTACATTATAAGCAAGTGATGGCAGGTGCCATGTTTGCTACCATTGGCTGGATTGTTACATCTCTCGCTTTTTCTTATTACGTAGAGAGTTTTTCTAGTTATACATCTATGTATGGGAGCCTTGGGGGCATTATTATTTTAATGATTTGGTTTTATTTATCCGGAATGATCATTGTGTTGGGTGGAGAATTGAATGCGGTTTTGGAATGCCAACGAGAAGGAAGGAAACGGGAACGGTAGAGCGCAATTCCCTTTTATAAACTGCGATTGGAGCGGGGATGATAACCATTGTATCCGGTTAGTTAAGGAGGAATCATCATGACAAAGCATACTAAAAAAGATGGCGGCACGAAACAAAAAGGAAAAAACCGGCCAAAGCATAAAACAAGCAGCAGTGCAAACGGACAAAACGGATACCATTAAATAAAAAAAGAAAAGGGCTGTCGTCAAGGCAGCCCTTTATTCAGCGAGTTCCTCGTAGTGATAATAGGTTTGATTATAAATGTGTTCAATTTCCGCATCTGTCATGTATAAAAGCTGTTCTTTTGTGAATCCTTTAACTTTTTCAATAAACTCAATCATATTTTTCCGTTCGGCTCTGCTCATTCTTCCTCTCCCTTTCATACTGTTTTAAAACAGGATTTATTTTTGTTGTTTGTATTATATAACAGAATGGAGAGAAGGTCAATATATTTTTATGTCTTCTCATGATGAATCTTCTTCAGTCAAGGAGACAGAACAGGTTGGTGATAAAAAAAGGAGATCAATGATCTGCGATCTCCCTGATCTCCTTTGGTTTATTGTATGCAAGGATAAGAAAAATGAGGAACAAAAGGGTGCTGACAGTGACAAAAAAGCTGCCTCCTTGTTTGTATTGGATGATGACTCCAAGTGAAAAAGGCCCCACCATGCTTCCCACGCTGTAAAGGATGCCAGATAATAAATTTCCGGCTGGAAGCAGTGTTTTTGGGAGCAAATCGGCCATATAGGTAATGCCAAGCGAAAAGAGCGAACCAACGAACATCCCAGCCACAAAAAAGCAGGCAAAAAGACCAAGAGGTGAATTCGTAAAAAACTGAGCGCTGATAAAGCTCAAACTCCCAAGAAGCACAGCTGTGATAAGGACTGTTTTGCGGCCCAAGCGATCGCTAAAAATGCCGAGCGGTAATTGAAATAGGATGCTTCCAATTGAAAAAGCTGGCAAAATAAAGGAGATATGTTCGACCGAAATGTGCTCTCGTAGCGCATAAACAGGGAAAATGCCATGAATGGCAGCCTCTAGGAAACCATAGGCAAACGGAAGCGATAATGCCGTCCAAGCATATTTCCATGTTTGTGTGAAACGGCGCAGTCCACTGGATTTTTCCGAAGCATCGTTGACTTCAGGATGCGCATTTTTGAGCGAAAAAACAGTAAGCCATCCTGCAAAGCTCAATAAGGAAGATAAAAGAAACGGCAGCGCCTCGTGAATCTCAACAAGCGATGCAAGCATCGGGCCAACGGCAAAACCAATTCCGAAAAATAAGCCATATAACGATAAATTGCGCCCGCGGCGTTGTGTCGGCGAAAAATCAGTAATCCATGTTTGAGTCGCAAAGTGAAGCATATGATCGCCGATCCCAATGAACAAGCGTAATACAAACCAAAATAAAAATGAATGCCATAGTGGAAATAAAAGGAGAGACAATAGTACAATAAAACCACCAAGCATAATCATGGGCCGATATCCATATTTTCGCAATGGCTTTTCGAGAAACGGAGAAATCAGCAACACACCTATATACATGGCAGTAGCGTGCATGCCGTTAACGGAAGAAGAAAATCCGTGCTTTTCCATAATAATAGATAACAAAGGAAGCAGCATGCCTTGCGATAATCCGGAAATAGAAACAATGCTGACTAGAATCCAAAGTCGCATAATGAAACCCCTCGTTTGCTAAAAAGTACGTCGATTATCATGGTACATAGCTTTTGGATGGAAAACAAGAAAAAAGAGGTGAGCAATCTATGGAATTTGTGATGAAGGAAGTAGGGTTTTACACGAATCTTGAATATGGAGATTTACATGTAGCTGGAGATGAAGCTTACGGTTTCCGTCCTTATCAGCTGCTTGTTTCTTCCATTGCTGTTTGCAGCGGCGGAGTATTGAGAAAAATTTTAGAAAAGAAACGATTGCATATAGAGGACATAAAAATTCGGGCTGATGTGGCACGCAATGAAAAGGAAGCGAACCGTGTGGAAGCCATCCATCTCCATTTTATGATTAAAGGCAGCGATTTAGATGAGAGGCAAGTGGCGAAATCTTTGGAAATCGCCAGAAAAAACTGTCCAATGGTTCAATCGGTGGAAGGCTGCATCCGTATTACGGAAACATTTGAGCTTATTCCATAGTGGAAAGGTTGGGTGCAAAAGATGAATAAAATATTTGCGCTAATGGTGTTTGTCGGGGTACCGCTATCAGTGATTGGAGGACTTCTCCATTGGCCTTCAGTGATGATGTTTTTGATTTATTGCCTTACGATCATTGCGTTAGCGAGTTATATGGGCCGGGCGACGGAGAGCTTGGCCATTGTGACAGGTCCGCGTATTGGTGGACTGCTAAATGCAACGTTTGGCAATGCGGTGGAGTTGATTATCTCGGTTTTTGCATTGAAAGCGGGACTGGTAGAAGTAGTACTAGCTTCCTTAACAGGCTCGGTATTAGGCAATCTGTTATTGGTTGCGGGGTTATCGTTTTTTGTGGGGGGACTCAAGTATAAGCGTCAAGAGTTTAATGTGTATGATGCCCGTCATAACGCAGGGTTGCTAACATTTGCTATTTTAGTGGCGTTTGTGATCCCGGAAGTATTTTCGACGAATATGTCGCAAACGAAAACCTTATCGCTAAGCATTGGTATTTCCGTCATTATGATTATTCTTTATTTGGCCGCTCTGTACTTTAAGCTGGTGACGCATCGCGGCGTCTATCAGCACAAATCGGACGAAGCAGAGCATCATGAAGAGCCGGAATGGGGCAAAGGAAAAGCGATTACGATTTTAGCTCTCGCTACTGTAGCGGTTGCTTACATATCGGAAAGGCTTGTTCATACATTTGAAACAGTGGCTGAATCGTTTGGCTGGAGCGAGCTGTTTATCGGAATCATCATCGTTGCGATTGTCGGAAATGCGGCAGAGCATGCTTCTGCCATCATTATGGCGTATAAAAACAAAATGAATGTGGCAGTTGAAATTGCTATTGGGTCTACACTGCAAATCGCCATGTTTGTCGCTCCCGTGCTTGTTCTTATTTCTCTGTGCTTCCCGACAAGCATGCCGCTTGTTTTTTCGCTTCCTGAATTGGCGGCGATGGCTACATCTGTATTGCTGATTATCGTTCTTTCAAATGACGGAGACACCAACTGGTTTGAAGGAGCTACGCTTTTGGCTGCTTATATTATTATGGGAATCGGCTTTTACTTGTTGTAAAAAAAAGACTCTGCGTTTGCAGAGTCTTTTTTCGCTTGTCCTAATCGACCAAGCGATGGCGGTATTGCATCAATAGGAGGAAAAACAGCACATCTATGAGATAGTATATCATATTATTTGAATATTTTTAACATTACAATGAATAATAATAAATTTTTTTAGGATGGATAAACGTTCTTTTTTTGAAAAAAATAACGAAGAAAGCAGCAATGGAAAGGAGTTGGTGCAATGAAAAAGTGGATCATTAGTTGTGTAATGAGCGTTCTAATGATATATTCGCCTATTTTAGCCCACGCCGCTGCATTGAAACAAGTGCTGGGCAATTCCGCTGTCGATATATCAAAGGAAAATACGTATCCGAATTCGACGCAGGATTTGCCTTATTTACAGCCGAGCTCTCTCGCTAAACAATTGCTTCAATCTGCCAATGTTAAAATTGAAAATCCAGAACTGATTCGTTTATTAAATGAATCATCAATATCAAGCACTCCGTTCTCTATTGGATATCGAGCAACGATTTATTTGGGTCAATGGCCGCTTAACTATCAATCGCTAGAGACCTCAACAAACTGGGAATATCAAAAGGTGAATACAAACTTTTTGGATAACCGCGGCGGCAAAGCAGCGCAAAAGCTGCATTATAGACAAGAAATGCAAAAGCAAATTCGCGGCGGATTAACAGCGCAAGTTCCAAGCGAGGAAGCGGTCAAAAAGATGATGTTGCTAACGGCAATGAAAAAAACCAGCTTGCCATTGTCATTTAGTACGGTGATCGGCATCGGAACGAAAAAAGACCAGTCGTATCAAGTGCCAGCGAAGAAAATGGGCTACTTATATGCATATGCTCCAGCGGTGAATGAAAAAGGAAAGGTCACATATGGAGAAGTATATATTGTCCTCAAAGGAAACAAGAAAAAAATCATGGTAAAAAATGTGACGACACAAGGAATCGGTGCCTGGATTCCAGTCCAGGACCGCCTCTCTTTTTCTTATGTGATCAGCGATCAACCAAGATAAGGGGGCTTGTTCAAAAACCTTTACAAAAGAGTGGATGGGAAAACAGGTTATTTTTCCATTTACTCTTTTTCTTTTTTCTGAAGTTCACGTGGCGGATGCCTGCAAACATGAACCGATTCCTTGGTTGGAATAGATGAGGGATCCAACTAGCTAAAAAGAGGTTTATGTCTCTTGTATGGATGGATTCGTACATCTGTTTGTTTTTGGAACATAGTAATAAGTGTCGTGTGATTTGCTCATCTCTTAATTTCAGGAAATTTCCATTTTGATAAACGGGTACTCTTTTTCAATGGTTTCCCTAAATATAAACCTCTTCCCCTTCACTTCGTTTAGAGGTGGAAAGCTTCCCGCTGGATGTGTTAAATAGAGAAAAGAGCTCGTAATGATTGTGTTCACATATTTATCCACAAAAACCATATTGATTTGCTGAGATTTTTCCTAGTTATACACATAATTCACAAAGATATAAATATGCTTTTTGTGAATAACTTCTCTACTCTGTGTATAGCTTCAAAGGATTTGCCGCTTCTCATGTAAATGGTTTTATTATGACAATCACGTGAACGATATTGCAAATAAAGTAAAAATAAATTACACTAAAGATGTAATGGATTAGTGAAATGTTTCACAAACTAATACGAAAGAACAGAACTTTATACACTTATTTTTTTGGTACATTATGTGAAATATTTCACAAATAAAATTTGGGAGGAATAAAAAATGAGATGGTATCAGACTCCTCAAGCAGCTGTTATTTGGACCGTGATGAGAGTATGGTTGGGAATTCAGTGGTTGGAAGCAGGACTTCATAAGGTGACAGGGGAATTTGATGCGAGTGGCTTTTTACAAGGTGCTCTGGCAAAAGCGACAGGAGAAAATCCAGCTGTTCAAGGATGGTATGCTGCTTTTCTTGAAAATGTTGCGATTCCAAATGTCAAGCTATTTAATATTCTAATCCCATATGGTGAAGTGCTTGTTGGGGTAGGGTTAATCATTGGAGCGGCAACGATTCCAGCATTGCTCGCAGGAGCGTTTATGAACTTAAACTTCTTATTAGCGGGTACTGTGAGCACAAATCCCGTTTTATTAACAGCGGCAGTTATATTACTATTTGTAGGAGCAGGGGCTTACTATTTTGGAGTAGATCGATTTGCGATACCAGCTTTGAAGCAATACATTGGTCAACGTAGAACACGAACAGCTCAACAAAAACGCGCAACTGCACATTAAGGAAATGCTCTCCTCCTTAGATTGGACTCGTCCCAAAAGAGCGTGTCAGATGTCTGCTAATTTCAGAAGGGGGTATTGCCACTATCCTGAATCCTGTTTGCACCTTTTCCAGTCTACCGAACAGAAATCGAGTAAACGACAGATTGCCCTTAATGTTTCCGAACGCATCTTCTATCTTCACTTTACTCTTCGCATAAAGGTCTGCCTTCTGTTCGTCATTGAGGGCTACTTTTGTCTTTGATTTCATTTTAGTGGCAGACAAAGTCCTTTTCGGCTTTGTCTGCCATTTTACAATATCTAGGATGAATACGATGTTTATTTGATGATGCGCGCAGCTCTATTGGTAAAATCAACATCGCAATAATAGCTATTCTTAACAAGAACATTTGGGCCGAGGCATTGCACCGATGGACAGTGGCAATTCAGTTGTTGGGCAAGCGAAGAATTCATCCATCTTTCATAGGCCTCAAGCAGAGAGTGATGCTGGATATTGCCGAGTGATGGTTCGTCGCCGAAGTCCGTTACAATAATTTCTCCAGTAAAAATGTTGACATTTAAGCGGGACCGACCATCTGGATCGTTGCGCACAGTCACATTTTTGCTGGCATATAGCCGTTTCAGTAAGGCGAGATCGTCTTCGTTACTGCTGCAAGGATAAAATGGCAGCGTTCCGAAGAGCATCCAGACGTTTTCATCGCGAATATCCAGCAAATAATGAATGGCTTTCCGCAGCTCATCAAGCGACAGCGCTTCTAGCGCACTGGCAAAGTCGCTCGGGTACATCGGATGCACCTCATGCCGCTTACATTGCATTTCATGAACAATTTGATTATGAATGTTTTTTAAATGCGGCAATGTCCGTTTATTGAGCATCGTTTCGGCAGAGACGATAACTCCCATTTGTGAAAGAGCTTTGGCGTTTTCAATCATTCGTTCAAAGTAGGCTTCGCGCTGGCGGATGTTTGGCTTTCGTTCCATCATGGCAAACCCGCCTTCAACAAAATCCTCCATTGTGCCCCAGTTATGAGAAATATGAAGCACATCTAAATATGGAATAATTTTTTCATAGCGCTCCAAATCCAGCGTTAAGTTGGAGTTGATTTGTGTCCGCACTCCGCGTTCGCGGGCATATTTCAATAATGGAACGACATACTCGTTAACCGACTTGAGCGAAAGCATCGGTTCTCCGCCTGTAATACTTAACGAACGCAAATATGGAATTTCTTCCAGACGCCGGATAAGCAGATCAAGAGGCAATGCTTTAGGATCTTTCGTTTGTAATGTATAACCAACAGCGCAATGTTCACAGCGCATATTACATAATGTGGTGGTCGTAAATTCGACATTGGTTAACTGCAATGAACCGTATTGCTGAACATCCAGATAGGCCTCCCATGGGTCAAAGGATGGGCTAATCGGTTCCAGTGTTAAACGAGCCATATCATTCTCCTTTACTATTTAAAGTCCATTCATCTTCATTATAGTTGATTGTCATTTCTTGAACAATCATGTACGATGAAAGGGAGAAAGGAGAGAAACGTAGTGGGTAATGCCGTTTATGAGAAAGAAAAACAATTGAAATATCTAGAGGAGCGTTTCAACATGCTGCTGCACATGCTTGATTCGCTAGATCCAGAGGCTGCGGATTTAGAGGATATTGATCGGCTCATTGCCGTCATTGATTCGCTCGAAATGAAATATGAACAATTCAAAAAAAGCTGGTAAAAAGCCGTCATACGGCTTTTTTCTTTTTTCCAATGCCATCCGTTTTCATCCATCACTAAAAAGGAGTATAATAAAAAAGAAGTCGAACGATGGATACATATGATGAACAAAGGGGAAGGGGCGTTTAGGATGGAAAAATTTCAAGAAAGTATGTACCAGCTTATTGTTGAGACATCAACGAAGCTTCCAAAAGATGTTCGGCGGGCCATCGCTCGCGCCAAAGCAAGAGAAAATGCCGGAACTCGTGCCGCAATGGCTCTATCGACCATTGCTGGGAATATAAAAATGGCCGATGAAAATGTATCGCCTATCTGTCAGGATACAGGGCTGCCAACATTTAAAATTAAGGTTCCTGTCGGAGTGAATCAAATTCAAATGAAAGAGGCGATTCGCCAGGCGGTCGTGCAAGCGACAAAAGATGGAAAGCTTCGGCCAAACTCCGTCGATTCGCTAACAGGAGAAAACAGCGGCGACAACTTAGGAGTAGGTGTCCCAGTCATAAAATTCGAGCAATGGGAAAAGGACTATATTGATGTTCGTCTCATTTTAAAAGGCGGCGGCTGTGAAAATAAAAATATTCAATATAGCTTGCCTTGCGAATTGGAAGGACTTGGACGAGCCGGACGCGATTTAGATGGAATCCGCAAATGTATTTTGCATTCCGTATATCAAGCGCAAGGCCAAGGATGCAGTGCCGGATTCATCGGTGTCGGAATCGGCGGCGACCGTTCTTCCGGATATGATCTGGCAAAGGAACAGCTCTTTCGTTCTGTGGATGATGTCAATCCGAACGAAGAACTTCGCCAGTTAGAAGAATATATTATGGAAAATGCTAATAAGCTTGGCATCGGCACAATGGGATTTGGCGGTGAAACGACGCTTCTTGGCTGTAAAATCGGTGTGATGCATCGTATTCCGGCTAGCTTCTTCGTTTCTGTTGCCTATAATTGCTGGGCATTCCGTCGTCTTGGAGTGAAGATTCATCCAGAAACAGGGGAAATTCAAGAATGGCTCTATCAAGACGGAGAAGATGTGGATTTTGCCGAAGAATTAGAGAAGGTGGAAGAAAAAGCTTCGACAGGAGTGGGAGAATCACGTGAAATTGTGCTCGAAGCGCCGATTACAGAAGAGCAGATTCGCCAGTTGAAAGTCGGCGATGTGGTTCGCATTAATGGCATGATCTATACAGGACGTGATGCGATCCATAAATATTTAATGGATCATGATGCTCCGGTTGATTTAAATGGACAAATTATTTATCATTGCGGTCCGGTTATGCTGAAAGATAAAGAAGGCAAATGGCATGTGAAGGCGGCAGGACCGACAACAAGCATTCGCGAGGAACCTTATCAAGGTGACATTATGAAAAAATTCGGCATTCGCGCGGTGATTGGAAAGGGCGGCATGGGAGCGAAAACATTGTCCGCATTAAAAGAACATGGCGGCGTTTACTTAAATGCGATCGGTGGAGCAGCACAATATTATGCGGACTGTATCAAATCGGTCGAGGGTGTCAATCTGTTAGAATTTGGTATACCGGAAGCGATGTGGCATTTGAAAGTGGAAAATTTTACCGCTGTCGTGACAATGGACTCTCATGGCAACAGCCTTCACGAGGATGTAGAAAAATCATCATTAGAAACATTGGCGCAATTTAAAGAGCCGGTATTTAAATAAGCGGAAAAAACAAGGGTGTAGACAAAATCCATGTTGAGCTTGTCTGCAACCACTTTACGCATCATCCATTCCTGATCGTCCTAACTTGACAAGGCTTGGCCGATAAGAAACACAGCCGAGCGAGAAAACGAATCAAGGAAGCATCATGAAAGTGTTTGATAACAGTCTGAACCGCTAGCGATCAACGCTAGCGGTTTTTTTGAAGAAAATGGATTGACTAAGCAGCTCGTATAAAGAAAACCCTAATTATAGCGAATTTATTTTTAGGGGAGAGAAACAATGAAGCGACTTGTTTTATTTTTATCTTTATGGATGGTGGCCATTCCGCTCATGTCACAGACGGCTTACGCAACTGCCAACACCCCCATTCATTGGGGATTTGCCAAAAGCAAAGATCATAAGCCGCCGTCTGCCGGAAAAGAATGGAGCGAACTGCTTGTCAAATACGATGGGTTTTATATAGGAAATACGCAAACAAAGGAGATTTATTTAACCTTTGATAACGGATATGAAAATGGCTATACGGCACAAATTTTAGATGTACTTAAGCAAAAGAGGGTACCAGCCACCTTTTTTGTGACAGGACATTATTTAGAAACGGCGCCTGATTTGGTCAAACGCATGGTGAAAGAAGGGCATATCGTCGGTAATCACTCTTGGCATCATCCTGATTTAACGCAAGTAAGCGATGAGCGCCTGCGCAAAGAATTGGAATCCGTACGGCAAAGAACAGCGGAATTGACGGGACAAAAAGGCATGATGTACCTTCGTCCTCCACGGGGCATTTTCAGTGAGCGAACGATGGCCGTCGCTCGTGAGCTCGGCTATTACCATGTCTTTTGGTCGCTTGCCTTTGTCGACTGGAATACCGACCAGCAAAAAGGCTGGAAATATTCTTATGATCAGATTATGAAGCAAATTCATCCAGGAGCGATTATTTTGCTTCATACCGTTTCTAAAGATAATGCGGATGCGCTTGCCAAAGTAATTGATGATTTGCGCAAGCAAGGGTATACTTTTAAAAGTCTCGATGACTTAATGGCAGAAAAAATGCGTTTTCATCCGTTGCTCTTTACCCTTTGAGCTTTTGTTCAAAGGGTTTTGTTTCGTATAATGAAAGAAAAAAGGAAGGAACGGACATGTGGCAGCAACACATAAAAGTAAGCGCTCCTTATGATTTTTCACGCGTATTGGAAAGGTTGACGCTAGACCCTCTCACAGTGGCCGATGTTGAACGACAGCGACTGGCTGTACCGCTTTATATCCGTGATGTTCCAGTGGCGGTTTTCGTACAAAGCATCGGTGATAAAAGCAATCCGGCGTTTTTGGTTAAAGCGGAACACGAAGAGCTGAAGGAGGAAATTGTCAAAAGAATTTCCGATATTTTTCAATGGAATGTGCCGCTTGCGCCGATTCACCAACATTTTTTGCAAACAGAATTGCGCGAGCTGTTTCTTGAGCATGAAGGAACACCGCTCATTTTGGACTTCGACCTTTATTTTTGTCTGATGAAGTGCTTTATTCACCAACAGCTTCATTTAAAAGTGGCCTATCGTTTAACCGAGCGGTTTGTGAAAGCTTTTGGAACGGAAAGAGAGGGAATCTGGTTTTATCCGCGGCCCGAGGAAATTGCCGCGCTTCATTATGATGATCTGCGGTCATTGCAGCTCAGCGGTAAAAAGGCGGAATACATCATCCATACATCGCGGCTGATGGTGGAAGGGAAGCTGCGCTTGGGCGAACTGCAGCATGCGGAGGACGCGGAAGTGGCCAAAATGCTGCTCCCGATTCGCGGCATTGGTCCATGGACAGTGCAAAATTTTCTTTTGTTTGGACTTGGACGCCCTAATCTGTTTCCAAAAGCCGATATCGGGCTGCAGCGAGCCATTCAAAAATTACTTCACTTAGAAACCAAGCCTTCTCCAGAGCAAATGGAGGCACTTGCTCAAAAATGGGAGCCGTATTTAAGCTATGCCTCGCTGTATTTATGGAGAAGCATCGAATAGGAGTTGAAAGCATGGGGAAAACAGCGATTACCATTCAGAAAGGACAACAATTTCCGTTGACGATTAAGCGGCTTGGCATCAATGGGGAAGGAGTCGGTTATTTTAAAAAGCAGGTTGTTTTTGTGCCAGGAGCGCTTCCAGGAGAAGAGGTCGTGGTAGAGGCGACAACTATTCATCCAAAATACGCTGAGGCGAAGATTAAAAAAATACGCAAATCATCCGCTCATCGCGTCACCCCGCGTTGTCCCGTTTACGAGCAGTGCGGCGGTTGCCAGCTTCAGCATTTCGATTATCAAGCGCAGCTTGAGGCGAAGCGTGATATTGTCATCCAAGCGTTTGAACGGCACTGCCGCATTCCTGTAGAAGCGTTGGAGATCAAGCCGTCCATCGGCATGGAAGACCCATGGCATTACCGCAATAAAAGCCAATTTCAAGTCGGAAAGCGGAATGAAAACGTCATTGCTGGTCTGTATGGAATGGGCTCCCATCAATTAATTGATATCGCGGAATGCGTCATCCAGCATCAAGCTACAAATCGAGTAACGGCGATCGTCAAAACGATTTTAGAGGATTTACGCATCCCGATTTACAACGAGCGGAAACGGACGGGAATTGTGCGCACCATTGTTGCCAGAGTTGGCTTTCACACAAAAGAAGTGCAGCTTGTGTTCATTACCGCCAAAAAAGAACTGCCACGGAAAGAGCTGCTGATTTCAGAGATTCAGCGCCGGCTTCCGGAGGTGAAGTCGATCATGCAAAACGTGAACGGCCAGAAAACATCGCTTATTTTTGGCGAAGAGACATTTTTGCTTGAAGGGGAAGAGTACATTCAAGAGGTGCTTGGCGATCTTTCATTCGAGCTCTCGGCTCGCGCTTTTTTTCAATTGAATCCTGTGCAAACCGTCAAGCTCTATGATGAAGTGAAAAAAGCAGCAAGGCTGACAGGACACGAAAAAGTGGTTGATGCATATTGCGGTGTCGGGACGATCGGGCTTTGGCTCGCGAAAGATGCCGGGGAAGTGCGCGGAATGGACACGATTCGTGAAGCGATTGAGGATGCACGCAAAAACGCTGCGCGCCATGGATTTCACCACGCGATATATACGGTCGGAAAAGCAGAACATATTCTGCCAAAGTGGGTGAAAGAAGGCTGGCGCCCCGATGTGGTGATCGTCGACCCGCCGCGCACCGGCTGTGACGAAGCTTTATTGCGCACCATTCTTCAGGTCAAGCCATCCAAAATCGTCTACGTCTCCTGTAACCCATCAAGCCTCGCGCGCGACATTGACCGGCTATCCAAAACGTATCAAGTCGACTACATCCAGCCCGTCGACATGTTCCCGCACACCGCGCATGTGGAGTGTGTGGCGAAACTAACCTTGAAATAAAGGGATTTTGAAGAAGGCTAAGTGGTATTTGACCACATTTTGACCACATTTGTGCCACTTAGCCGTTTTTTCTTATAAAATCTCCAAACAAATGTGCGGTTTTTTCTGCAATTTCTTTCGTTACATGAGCATAAATATCGCCAGTTGTTTTGATAGAAGCATGTCCAAGTCGATCTTGAACCTCCTTTAGTCCGGCTCCTGCTTCGAGAAGCAATGTAGCATGAGTATGTCTTAAGTCATGGAATCAGATTTTCTTTACTCCGGCTGCTTTGATCCCCCGGTTAAACACATCCGTTAAGGTGCGCGGGAAAATCGGTTTTCCTGTTTCACGTGCAAAGACAAGGTCGTTATCTTCATATTGATTTCCCACGATCAATTTAATCTCAGCTTGTTTGGCTTTATATCGTTTCAATCCTTTTAAGAGAAAATCATCTATCGCAATGATGCGCTGGGAAGCTTCTGTTTTCAAGTTCTCAAATCGAAATCCGTCTTCGTCATAAATTAAATTTCGTTGAATATGAATTCGTGCATGTTCAAAATCAATGTCCTGCCATTTCAGCCCTAAAAGCTCACCCCGGCGTATTCCGGTGTAGGCTGCTGTTAAGAAGGCGGTATAGTATATGATGTTTTCTAATTTAGCGAAACATGATGAATGGGCCTTTATCATTCATTGAGTAATATCTCAATCAAGTGCAGGGAATCCTGCAGCAGCCATTTAGGACAGAATCTATTTATGAAGAAAGAAAGTAATATAAAAGTTGTTCAGTTCATTATACCATTATAAGTAATTTTTAACAATATTTCATAATGATGAGGCGAATGTGTGATAAAATAAAATTAAAAAAAGGGGGATCATTCACTTGTCTAAACTGCTTCAAGGGCTTATTTGTGTGTTGATGGGCTTTATTTTCTTCATGCTATCATTAACTTTATCGATGCCTACCATACTATGGTCGGTTTTACTTGGGGCAAGCATTATCATGAATATGGCAGGCACGGCTATTTTGCTGCGGTATATGAAAAAGACAAAAGAAAGTATTTGATTTTATTGGGCGACCTATATGCGAAGGTCGCTTTGTTTTTACAGCATTTGACCATGATAACCGAGAAGCAAAGGTGACAGGAAAAGATATATCATCAACATAAATTCCTATTGGTATTGGAGTGGTAAATAATGTAATTAGCGAAATCGGCTTTGTTTTTTATAATCACTGCCATTGGCGATACAATATAGCAAAGGCACAACGGATTCTTTCGCGGAGAAAGAAAGGTTCTGCACGCTGGGGAAAACAACGCTTAAAAGTGGCTAAACTACATGAAAAAGTAGCAAATCAACGAATGAACTTTCTTCATCACAAGTCAAAAGAATTAGTCATAACTTACGATGCTGTGATCATTGAGGACTTGGACATGAAAGGGATGTCTCAAGCCCTTCATTCCGGGAAAAGCGTTCATGATAACGGTTGGGGTATGTTCACAAAATTTTTAGAATACAAAATAAAAGAGCGAGGAAAACAACTGATTAAAATCGATAAGTGGTTCCCTTCAACGAAAAAGTGTTCTTGTTGCGGTAAAGAAAAAGAAATGCCGTTATCCGAACGTGTGTACAAGTGTTCTTGCGGCGCTGTATTAGATCGAGATCACAATTCAGCGATCAGTATTAAAAACGAAGGATTACGCTTACTGGTGTTAGCATAAAAAATATAACTCTTGGAACGAGAAGATTCGCTCGGTCCATTTCCTGTCACTAGACGGGATTACCCGAGAAGCCCCCACTTCAATCAAATCGTAAGGTTGATAAGTGGTGGGGAGTTCACTTATAGCATAGGTTGAGCATAGAAAATGAACGATTTATCTTCTAATTCACGAAAGAAGAAATAGACATTTTTTCTTTATATAATCATCATAACAAACGTAAAATAAGCTTAACGAACCGCGGCATCGATCTGCCGCAAAAGGAGATGAGATGATTGAACGAGGGATGGAATTTTGATAATAGCTACGCGCGCTTGCCCAATCGTTTCTTCAGCAAGCTTCTTCCGACTCCTGTTGGTTCTCCGGAGCTGGTTATACTGAATCGCCCATTAGCTGTTTCGCTCGGATTAAATGATGAAGCGCTTGCAAGTGAGGAAGGAGTCGCCGTACTTGCCGGAAACCAGGTTCCAGAGGGAGCGGAGCCTCTCGCGCAAGCCTATGCGGGGCATCAATTCGGCTATTTTACGATGTTAGGGGATGGAAGAGCGATTTTGCTTGGGGAGCAAATCACGCCTCAGGGCGAACGATTGGATATTCAGCTCAAAGGTTCAGGGCGGACACCATATTCCCGTGGCGGGGATGGGCGTGCGGCGCTTGGCCCCATGCTTAGAGAGTATATCATTAGCGAGGCGATGCATGCCCTTGGCATCCCGACTACGCGCAGCTTAGCCGTTGTGACAACGGGTGAGACCATTTTTCGCGAGACCGAATTACCGGGAGCGATTTTAACCCGGGTTGCTTCGAGCCATTTGCGCGTCGGAACGTTTCAATATGCGGCCAATTGGGGAACGGTTGAAGAGCTTCGAACGTTGGCTGACTATGCACTGGAACGGCACTTTCCGAACTTTGAGACGGCGCCTAACCGTTATCTGTTCTTGCTTGAGGAAGTCATCAAGCGTCAGGCCGAGCTGATTGCCAAGTGGCAATTAGTCGGTTTTGTGCATGGGGTGATGAATACGGACAATATGACGATCAGCGGCGAGACGATAGATTATGGCCCTTGTGCCTTTATGGACACCTATGACTTAGCAACGGTGTTTAGCTCGATTGATACGCAAGGCCGTTATGCATACGGCCACCAGCCATATATCGGCGGCTGGAATTTAGCAAGGCTGGCGGAGAGTTTATTGCCGTTATTGCATGAGGAGGAGGAACAGGCCGTCGAGTCGGCTGAAGCGGCGCTTTCGGCATTTCCTAACCTGTATCAGCAGCATTGGCTCACGGGAATGCGGGCGAAGCTTGGCCTGTACACAGAGGAGGAGCAAGACGCCGCTCTTATGACCGAGCTATTGCAGCTGATGCAAACACATCAGGCGGATTACACGAATACATTTCGATCATTGACACTGGGGCAGCTTGAAGGAATGCCGCTATTTTGCGCAAAAGAATTTCGCGCTTGGCATGAGAAGTGGCAAGCAAGGCTTAAAAGACAGCCGCACGCAAAAGAAGAAGTATATGAGTTAATGCGCAACAGCAACCCGGCGATCATTCCGCGCAATCATCGGGTTGAAGAAGCATTAGAAGCGGCGGTTGAGCATGGGGACTACAGCGTAATGGAGCGGCTGCTTCATGCTCTTTCCGATCCTTATGCTTATTCTTCGGAACAAAATGAGTATGCCCAACTGCCTCCGCCGTCCGATCGCCCTTATCGGACGTTTTGTGGGACGTAATGGAAAATCTTCAATAAGCAAGTGGTTGATGAGAGATCGGTTTCGAGCTCTCATTTTTTGTTAAAGTGATCATTCATTCCCTCAGTTTATTACTTTTTGGCCCGTTTTTTATGCGTAACGATTTTTATATGTCTTTTTTTAAGAATATATCGTATAATATGATATAAAAGGAGGGGGGATGTTGAATGTCATTGGATGACATGATTGAAGCGATGAATGAACAATGGACAAATATTTATTATTTACTGCACTACGTTCACGAAGAGCCGCTTACTCATCAAGCGGTTCGATTGCTTCAGTACATTGAAAAAAATGGGGAAGCGACGATCGGAGACTTGGCGGAACATCTCCATATATCTCATAATACCGCTTCTGAGCATACAAAAAGGCTGATTCAAAAAGGGTTTGTAACAAAACAAAGAAGCAGTAGAGACGAACGAAAAGTGTTTGTGGCTTTAACGGAAGAAGGGAGACGCGTGCTGTATCGGCATACTCGGCTTGATCGAGACAAACTAAGAAAAGTATTAGAGAATTTTAGTTCATCCGACTTAGAAATGATACGGAAGGCTTTTTCGATGTTGAGTGAGGAGGTAGAAAAATGTTTTCGTTAGTGAAAATTGTGATTTCTGCCATCATGATCGGGATTGTAACGGAAGTGGCGAGAAGATTCCCTACATTTGGCGGAGCTATAGCAGCACTGCCGTTAGTCAGTTTATTAAGCTTATGCTGGCTTTATGTTCAAGGTGAACCAACAAAGCGTTTAAGTGAGTTTGCGTTCGGTGTTTTATGGGGGCTTCCAGCGACTGCTTGTTTATTATTAATAGTCGCTTTATCCTTGAGAGCTTCATTTCCACTGGCTTTGTCCATTGGATTAGGAGTAGCGGCCTGGAGCCTCTTTTTAGCGATTCAAAAGCTAATGGCCCATTCCTAGCGCAGTGCTGGTGGTTAGGTTTTAATCTTATGCTGAATGAAGCCTTTTCTTTCAAGAAGTCTGTGATTACAAGTGATAAAGAAGAAATAAACAAGCAATAACCGTCCCCCTGTTGAAAAGGGGGCGGTTATTGTTCTGTCAAGGTCTGGAATCTTAAAGCAAAGCTATTTCCTCCATTTCCACTCCGCTAAGAGGTGGGAGAGGTATCCTATCATTGGTAGTCCATCTATCCTGTCATTCCTTGAGTGAATCAACCGCAAAGCAACATTCCCACTACAGAGAAAAGCTTGGCCGTTCAACATTTGTCGCTTTATATGATTTTTTCGCTGGTCGAGTGCCTAAACAACACTCCGACTTGCATGGGGACGTGTTGTTCAGGCCTTTGCCACACGCCTACATGAAGAAGGAAGTGTATGCCTATTTTTGACATGACCTTCGAAACCGTCTGCTGCCATTCTATCCAGAGATGCTCCGTTGATCTAGTCTGGCGAATCCTCCGTTATGATTAGGCGTAGGGAGAACCGCTAAGGGAGGAAGAGTCATGCCATTTTTGAAACCAGTAAATAAGAATAGCGACGGCTTGAAGAATCAAAAATCTTGAGAAGTCGTTGATATTGTGGTACTCCATAATCCCTAGATATTCGTACCATTTCATGAGACCGACAGCATAGATGATATCCATCACCGCATTGACAAGCATGTAAAACCAAAAGTTTCCGAAAGTAAAATACAAAACAATGATGGGAGCAACCACATAGAAACTGTAAATCATCGGCGTTAGATGTGTGAGAGGAAAAATGGTTTCTTTGACAGTCCACCAATGGAGCCTTTCGCCCAATTGAAAAATGATCGTCATGATTAACGCACAAAGAAAGCCGGTTGCCATAAATCGTTTAATTTTTTGTTTATGAAAAAATAGCAGCAGAAACCAAGGAAAAATAAACGAAATCCAAAGAAGGGTTTGATTGAACATATATTTTTGCTCCTCTTTTCAAAAGGTATCTATATTAGGATTTTGGACAAGTTTTATTTATTTTATAAATCCATTCGACAAAAATAAAGAAAAGTTTTTATTCTCATTAGGTAGTATGTCCATCATAGTTGTGGTCATTGGATTCTATTAAAAACGATATGTGAAAACGCTAACACGGGAAGGTCGGAAGAGGCTATATATTGTTGTATGTAACTGTCAACTAGCATCGCGGGTTTATAAAGCTTGAATCATCGGTTTGTCTCAAGTTTTCGCATAAATTGCACAAGAGAGGATGAAACTGTTAATAAAAAGAAAAAGGATGAATAGAGTGTTGGGATTAGTTGTTGCCGCTCTTTTGTTTAATTGTACGGCTTTTATGACAAATAAACGCTTGACAAAAAATCAAATCATACACATTTGGACTTTTACGATTGCGATTCAGAATATTGTCGATTTGTATTTAAGCACCAAATACGAAGCGTATTGGTATTTTACAAAAGAGATTAAATGGGAGTCATTTCCTGCAAGAGTAGTGCTGATCCCAGCTGTCAATATGCTCTTCTTAAGCTGGTATCCTTTTAGAGATTCGTTATCCAAACGCGTTGTTTGTTTTATAAGTTTTTGGATTCTGATCGTTTTATACGAAGCGAGTGCTTTATTGCCGGAACCGTGGGGTTATTTGCGTTACGGCTGGTGGAATTTAACCTATTCTGCATTGAGCTATCCTTTTTTGCTCATACTGATTTTAAAATATTATCAATGGATATGCAGAGTGGAAAGCTACAAACCATAAAGAATATAAGAAAGAATGCAGAATAAATGGTAGGAGTGGTTTTGATTGTGGATTCTTTATTTTTCCATTATTGTATTTAATCTTATTGCGATTATGATGAAAAAGAAATTAATGCGCATTGAATATTATAGCTGCATTTTATTTGCATTGTTTACTTCAGAGATCGTCGACCGATTTGCCGAAAAATATGATCTGTATGGTTTTTTCTATCCTTTTATGATCGAAGCCAAAACGTTATTGGTTTTATTCGGAATATATCCTGCCGCTTCCATGCTCATTATTAACTGGTATCCTTACGATGGAACATGGAAGAAAAAAAGCTTATATCTGTTGGGCTGGAGCATTTTTTCCACTTTTTATGAATGGTTAGCGGTACGTGTCGGTTTTTTATATCATCATCATTGGAATTTATGGTATTCAGCGATCTCCTATCCTTTTTTATATGGAATGCTTATTCTTCAAGTTTCTTTCTTCCGCAGGCTAAGCAAAGCTGACATGATCTCACCAAAATCATGATATACATATTGAAGACTCGTAGCGCTAGAGAAAATGGCCCCATTTATTGTCCTCGTTCTATATACCTGATGAATAAACGGTATCTGCTAAAGCTCGCGGTCGGAAAACAAGTCACTGACTTGTCTTTCGACCGGCGAAAGCGGATGATCAATGCTCGCACATATGGGATCAAAGGTTGAGGGGGCAAGTGATATCGATCATCATGCTCTATCATGCCATAGGGTATATTGGAGATCAAATAAATGATCTTTTGGCAACTGGAGACAAATCACTGGAAGAGTTTTTGTCACGCGTTCACACGCTACAGAAGCTCAAAGCAACGCTGCTTTCAGAGCTATCTATAGCTCAGGAAACGGTTTATGATTCGATCCAGTGATTGGACGAAAAACGATACGATATCCTAAAAATATTCCATTTCACAAGTGTTAATAATCCGTTATTTTACTAAAAACATGGAATGAATGAGCTAGACGCCAGCGTTCTTGTTCGAGGAGGGCATGCAATCTAGCTTGCCGACTACAGCAGAAAAGCGGGGAACCAAGCAATGTCAATGGGGGGTATTGGATCATCAACACACCTGATTCCATTTATTTAATTTATAGGAAGGAGGTAGAGAGAATTCTGCAAAGTGTGATTTCCATTTTTCTGTTGTTGATGAAATTTTTAGTTATGGGCCTCTATATGGGATCTATTTTTCCGAAAACTGGATTGTTTTTTACATCGTGATAAAAATCTGTATCATAAATGAAAGCAATTTGAAACCTTATGAAAATGTAAGTCTGCTAGAATACTGTGGACGGAAAGAGAATGATGCGTGTTGATGATCAGACTGCTAGAATCGCAAAGGAAACCGATGAAGTTAGGAAAGAGTAAAAAAGAAAAGGTATTTCACTTTTTTCATCTAATATATTAAATAGATATGGGAAAATGACGATAACAGAGAATCAAAGATTCTATTCTGTTCGATAAAATTTTGCTGGCGTAGCAACAAATACTGATTGGATCATTCGTGTTCCGTAAGCTTTTTGTTATCACCTATATCTTGGTGAACATTCGGCTATTGGTATTCGATCAAAGGAATACAAGCGCCATTATATTGCCGTATATTTTCAATATATGATGTGATCGGGAGCCTAAGCATATAAATTGTTGTCATCGTTCATCATCATGCCTCACATGAAGATGATATCGTCTATAAGAATGATAGACAATGAAATATAGAGATCGGGGGATAAGAATGATGTTGGAGAATCAACTGATCAAAAAAACATTTTATGAAACATTTATGACGGCGGGAGAGAAGGATCCCGTTCATTTACTTGGAGAGGCATTTCTTGAAGGATATAAAGACGGTACAGCTGATATCTCGGCCATTCGTTTTGCCCAAGGAGAGGTATATTTTCACAAAAAGGATTATGAAGCGGCGATTTTTAAATGGGAAAATACCCACAACGACTTAGAGCCGTGGGCGAAGAAAAACATTGCTGATTGTTATTATGAGCTTGGACAGCTGTCGATGGCTGAAGAGATTTATAAATCTATTGAAGCAGAAAGCGCCGTTTTGCAAGCAGAGGTGTTGCTGCAGCTGTTTTCATTGTATATCGATCAAAGCAATATGGAGAAAGCGGATCAAATTATTAAACAAGCGGTAGCGTTTCATCCGGATTATGGAGATGTGACCGAAATGGCTCGTAGCTTTTTCGAAAAGCATCGAGATTGGAAAAGCGCAATCGAGTTGGCGGCAAATGAGGCCATTCGGACAGAGTCGCAGCGTTGGTTTGATATGTTAATCGATTATGCAGAACGCGGCTATACAAAGCTTTTCGAGCCATCGTATTTTTTAAAGTGCTTAGCTGTATTGTATGAATTGGATCAAGGAAGATTTGAACAGCTGGCGGAAGCGCTATGGACTCATTATCAAAATGATCGGGCCTATTTTTCATGGCTTCAGGAATTTAATGAGTTATTCTTTCATTTAGGAGCGAACCGCAAGCAATCGTGGAAAAGATTATCCGAACTGTATCAGGATACGTATTTTGAATTAATTAGCGGAGCTTACTTATTAAGAGATGTGGAGAATTTTATCCCTAATCTTTTAACAAACTGGATCAAAATCGCCAATCATTCCTATGTTTTGTTTGCTTCTGCGGCTGTGCTGGCATGGAGTGAGAAATTTCCGAACAGCTTAAATGACGAGATTGTCCGCGAGGCCGAAGATCTTATCTTTCAAGCGAAAAATGAATTTGACGGCTTAGAATACAGCCTTGAATTATTTAATTCCATTATTAGATGGGCGGAGTCGCAGAAGGCAGACCGTGGCTACCGCTATAGATGGCTGATGCAGGAATTGATGGATTTGCAGACATACCGTGTTTTTGTAGCGGGAGCTTCAGGAAACGGCAAATCTGCGTTTGTCAATTCACTTCTTGGCGAAAATATTTTAACGGCTCCGACCTCTTCTATTATTGTCTTTAGAGGAGGAGAAGAAACGGAGATTCGAAAGGTATCAGATGATGAGTTAATTACTTTAAACTTTCACGAGTTTCAGGAAGCGATTGATAGACGACTGAACAAGCAAATGAACAGCTCCATTATGGAGTTTTCACTGCCAGCGCCTATTTTACAAGAGAATCGCCTGGCGCTTATTGATACACCTGGATTTAATCATCGAAGCCGACTGGAAGAAGCGGTAGAAAACTATTTGCACTTAGCGGATAGCGTTTTATTTGTATTGGATGTGAATGATCCGTTTACTGAAAATGAACAAGAAATTCTTATGTATATTCGGGAGTGCGCGCCGCATCTTCCTGTGCATTTTCTAGTAAACAAAATGGATGAAATTTATGATGAGCATGAAGCAGCTGCCATTTTAGAGGAGACACGCTCAAGGGTGCAGGCTTATTTTCCGAACGCAAAGGTATTGGCCTATTCCTCTTATTTAAGAAGCCGGAAGCAGCAGCATGAGATTCACGAATTTTTTAGAAGCCTGAACCATGGCGTTACAGAAGCGGACAGGGTCGAAAAGATGCTAATATTTACCCGACAGTTTATTCATCATTTATTGAGTAAATGGACGGAAATGGAGGAAAAATTAGCGGACTCCATTCGCTGGAATGAAGAGATGGTGGCAAAGCTAAGCGGTGCGATCAATCAGTTGGCGGATTTAAAAAATGAAAAAGTGCGGACGATTACAAGGACCTTCGATAAAGTATTAGCGGAAGTCAAGGAAGATTTAACGGAGAAGATTCCGGAGATTTTGCGCGGATGCTCTGAGATGATTCAAGAAGACAGCGATTTCCGCAGCATTCATTTAGAATTAAATGATGAAATGAATCGAAGAATCGACGCTCATGTACATGAACGCGTGTTGCCGAAGCTGTATCGTTTGTTGCAAGATTGGATTGACACAGCGAATGATGAACTGAACGATTGCCAAGCGTTCCTCCATGAAATGGGCGAAGGATTTAATAAACTGTTTGGTGAAGAACGGCTTCAGCTGCTATGCGATTTTAGAGTGCTTGATGACTGGCAGCGTGATGCTGATCGAATGACGAGCAGTGTAGAGCTGGAAAAAGTGAATATTTTTCTGCGCCGTACCCCATATCAAATATTATTGAAAGGCGCCGGAAAATTGTTTGGAGTATTCCAGCAAAATAATCTCATGTTATATAATAGATATAAACAATTTGTTGAAAATGAGGATTATATCGATGTGACAGAATCCATTATCAAGCAGCTGCTTCTGCAGTTCGAGCTGTTTGAAAAAACGCTTGAGCGCGATATTTCTATTTTCTTCCGTAAATCGTTTGCTGCGCTCAATCAGACAGTGGATGAAATGAAAACAGAGATTTATAAAAAAGAAAAAGATTTAGAAAAGATGAAAACAAATCCAGAAATGTATCATGATCCGCTCACGTTATTTGCTGTCAAGCTGCGCCAGTATGAATGGATGGTCGTATCAGCAAACAGGGGCTTTTCAAGCGTAACCAAGTCGAGCTAAAACAACTGGATGATTGTGTCTGATTCCAATCGTCGATTCTCAGCAAGGGAATCGACGATTTATTATTTTAAACAAAATATTATATTTATACATTTTTATAGATAATACAATTGATTCTTTTTAATATTTTTGAGTTTAAGATAGCATTGTTCGCTGCCTAAACGTAAAAAACAATTCAAATTCCATGATGATGAAAAGAATGTGTCAAGTCGCATCCAGAATATACTGATTAAAGTATATTTTCTGAAATATTATTTTGACAGTGATAATAGAAAAGAGTATAATTTTTATATAATTTAAAAAATCTGAAAAAACTATTAATTCAGATTGATTTTTGTTGGAGATGGCAAAAAGAGAGGGTGTTCAGCCAAAAAACTAACGAATTAAAGGAGGGCTATTGGCATGGAAAATCGACAGCAATGGGGGACACGCGCTGGATTTATTTTAGCTGCTGCAGGATCTGCTATTGGATTGGGGAATATTTGGAGATTTCCTGCTGTTGCTTACGAAAATGGTGGCGGAGCGTTTTTTCTTCCCTATCTATTCGCTCTACTGACAGCAGGGATTCCTATTCTTGTTCTAGAGTTTACGATTGGTCATAAGTATCGCGGTTCTGCGCCTTTATCTTTTTTAAGAATCAACAAAAAGGCCGAATGGATTGGTTGGTGGCAAGTACTCATTTCTTTTGTTATTTCTACGTATTATGCAGTGATCATCGCTTGGGCGATGTCCTATACTGTGTTTTCATTTAATTTAAAATGGGGAAGCGATACGGAGAAATTCTTATTTGGAGACTATTTGAAGCTTGTGGGGACCCCAGGACAGTTTGGCGGAATTGTTCCAGGTGTTTTTATTCCATTAATTCTTGTTTGGGCGGTTACGCTTATCGTTTTATTTAATGGAGTTAAGAAGGGGATTGAAACAGCAAATAAGATTTTTCTTCCCACATTAGTCGTGTTATTTTTAATTATTGTCATTCGAGCAGTGACATTGGATGGAGCAGCAACAGGGCTAAATACATTTTTCAAGCCAAACTGGGATCGAATTATGGATGGGAAAGTTTGGATCGCTGCTTACAGCCAAATTTTCTTTAGTTTATCTATTGCATTTGCCATTATGATTACTTATTCAAGCTATCTTCCAAAGAAGTCAGATTTGACAAACAATGCTTTTATTACAGGATTTGCCAACTCCAGCTTTGAGTTGCTGGCAGGAATCGGAGTCTTTAGTGTGTTGGGCTTCTTAGCACAGCAGCAAGGAAAAACTGTGGAAGAGGTCGTTTCTGGCGGCGTCGGTCTGGCGTTTGTTGTCTTCCCGCAAATTATCAATGAGTTTCCGGCATTTAATCAGTTTTTTGGCGTTCTATTCTTTTTATCATTAACATTAGCAGGATTAACTTCGCTGATTTCGATTTCAGAAACGTATGTGGCAGGAATTCAAGAAAAGTTTGGCGTTTCCCGTCATAAAGCAGTAGCGATAGGCGGGGGCTTGGCCGCTATTTTGTCGATTTTGTTTGCTTCTAAAGGCGGGCTTTATTTCCTTGATACAATTGACTACTTTATTAATACTTTCGGGGTTGCCTTAGCAGGATTGGTTGAGGTCATTTTCATTGCATGGATTGTGCGTGAACTGAATCATTTGCAAACGCATGCTAACGCTATTTCAGATATTATGTTAGGAGCTTGGTGGAAAATTTGCTTAAGTGTCATTACACCGCTTGTGCTAGGCTACATGATGTTTGATAATATTCGAACGAACATTGCGGAAGACTATGGCGGTTATGAAACTTGGTTTGTGACAGTGTTTGGTTGGATTGTTGCGGCTCTGGTCGTACTTGTTGGATGGATGTTTTCAGCAAAACGGTGGCCTGCAGGGGCAACATCTAAAGTAGACTAGGGAGGAGGTTTCAATACATGGAAACAAGTGCCATAGTCATGATGATCGTGGGAATTGTAGTGATTTGGGGAGGACTTGCAGCAAGCATTACGCATGCTGTAAAAAAAGCAAGAGAAAGTAAAGCTTGAAACGTCATTATATATGTTTTAAAGGACAGGGAGAAAAACGCTCTCTGTCCTTTTTGCTTTGTATAGAAGCGATCGCGGACAGCAAAAGCTTTAGATAAGGAAGAGATTATTTCTATGGATGTATATCGTTGAGTAGATCGAAAATGGCTCGTTATCTTTTGTTTCTTTTGTATTCGGAATGATATAAATCATCTACCCTTTTAGCGGAATACCATTGTCCCAAAAACAGGGAAAGAAACATAAACACGGCTCCAACAGCTAACCCTGTCCGATAATAGCCTAAAAAGAACAATAAAAATGAACCGACAAGTGCTGAAATCATAATCACTAATAACCAATTTTTTATTTTTTCTTTGACGTCGGGCTTCATCCTTTTTCACCTCCGTTTTTTTCTTATCTTTCCCTTATGTATGCAGTACGTTTCAGTGCTTGGCAAGGATTCATCTTCTATTCGTACGATTTGATGCTGGGGTGGTTCTGTATAAGGCCAAAAGATTCAATATTATTTTATCACAAGTGTTGATGAGCCATTCGCTTGCCGACTACGACAGAAAGGCTAGGAATCAAGCAATGTCAATAGGTTTTTACTGGATCATCAACACCCCTGTTATTTTACATATAAATCCAGCTACAATTCTAGCTACGGAGAAATCTATCATTTAGATAGATTAGCGTTCCGGTCATCAGCATAGGGCTTCTTTTTATTACCTTGAAATATTGAATCATGGAGGAAAAAGATAGAGGAATAGGAGAGGACAAGCGATCAAGAAGCAGGACTAAAACGCAAATGCTAGATTGTTGACAAACGACCTTCATATAAACATCTTTTGTTCCGTTTGCATCCTCACTCGGCTGTGGTGCTTATCTGTCAACCGTTTTGAAAGCATCAATAGACAAAGTCAGCATTGACTTTGTCTATAACTTATTCTCCTCATGCTCATCAGTGATGAACATGAGGAGAGTGCGCCTTTACTTATGGAGTCAGGGAAAACATGTGTTCATTTGTAGCGTTGATCAGCTTCTCTTTCATTTGACAAGTCATCATCAGGAAGAACGGTTTTTGCAATGGTCTGATCGAGAGCTTCAAAATCGTAATAATGAATGACATCATATAATTCTTTGCGTGATTGCATCTGGTCAAGCTCGTTTTTTTGCGTGCCGGTTGTTAAAATCGCTTCATATACTCGCTCATACGCTTTTGCAGCAACCCGAAGCGAAGTGACCGGATAAATGACCATAGAATAGCCGAGAGATGCAAATTCTTCAGCAGTATAATATGGAGTTTTTCCGAATTCTGTCATATTTGCGAGCAGCGGAATCGAGATGGCTTGTTTCATCTTAGCGAAATCGTCTTTGCTTGTTAATGCTTCTGGAAAAATGGCATCTGCGCCTGCTTCCGCATATCGGCGTGTCCGCTCAATCGTTTGCTCAATTCCTTCGACGGCATACGCATCGGTGCGAGCCACGACCACAAGTGAAGGGGCTACTTCCTTCAACACTTTAATTTTTTGTACCATCTCTTCTGGAGAAACGAGCTTCTTACCATTCAAATGGCCGCATTTTTTTGGCAGTTCCTGATCTTCGATTTGCACGGCAGCCACACGTGCTTCCACCATTTCTTTTGCTGTGCGTGCCGTGTTAAGAATGCCGCCAAACCCTGTATCAATATCCACTAGCAACGGCAAATTGGTCGCACGAACTAGCTCTCGTGCTCGCTGTGCCACTTCTTCTGAAGTAATAATGCCTAAATCAGGAAGCCCACGGCTGGCGGTAAACGCTGCTCCTGATAAATAAAGAGCTTGAAAGCCGACTTTTCTGGCAATAAGGGCCGCCATTCCGTCATGAGCGCCTGGAATTTGCAAAATTTCCGGGGCGTTCATTAAATAGCGAAATCGTTCGGCAAGTTCGTGTTGTGTTGATTCACGTTCGACAATCCAAACCAAAGGAGCTCCCTCCCTTTCCAATGAATTTTTCAAGGCATAAGCATTCATTTTCTCCTAGCTTCAAGAGAAACCTGCTTTAGTATTTTTAAATGATTAAATGACAAATAAATCGACAAATTCATGTACAGGGGTAGCTGCGAGCCGGTCTTGATCGAGAGAAATGTCTAAGATGCGGTCAATCTGTTTTTTTGGAAAACGTGTTTCAAGGTTTTTCGTGTATTTTTCTAATAACTTAGGGATTGCTTCCTGGCGGCGGAAACGATGTCCGATCGGATATTCGCGGACGATTTGCCTTGTTTCGCTGCCATTCTGAAAGCGAATTTGTACGGCGTTAGCAATCGAACGCTTTTCTGGATCAAGATAGTCACGGCTGTATTGTTTATTTTCGATAACGGTCATTTTCTCGCGAAGCGCATCGATTCTTGGATCTTTCGCGATTTCGTCTTCATAGTGATCAGCCGTTAAATCTCCGTAGATAAGACCGACCGCTGTGATGTATTGAAGGCAATGGTCGCGATCGGCAGGATTATGCAATGGCCCGGTTTTATCAATAATGCGGATGGCTGATTCATGGGTTGTAATGATAATCTCCTCAATTTCGTCCAGGCGATCCTTCACTTCAGGATGGAGCTCAATGGCGCACTCGACTGCTGTTTGGGCATGGAACTCAGCAGGATAAGAAATTTTGAAAAGAACATTCTCCATTACATATGATCCAAGAGAACGAGCAAGCTTCAACTTTTGCCCTTTGAATAGCACATCTTCAAATCCCCAATTTGGTGCGGAAAGAGCAGTTGGATATCCCATTTCACCTGTTAAAGACATGAGTGCAAGACGAACAGCTCGACTTGTTGCATCTCCAGCAGCCCACGATTTTCGCCATCCTGTATTTGGGGCGTGACGATATGTACGCAGGCTGGAGTTATCGAGCCAAGCATTCGATAGGGCATTGATTATTTCTTCGCGTCCCCCGCCGAAAAGCTTGGTGACAACAGCTGTCGACGCCACTTTAACGAAGAGTACATGGTCTAATCCTACGCGATTTAAACTATTTTCCAGTGC
This sequence comes from Anoxybacillus sp. P3H1B, assembly GCF_001560855.1. NCBI lineage: Bacteria > Bacillati > Bacillota > Bacilli > Caryophanales > Anoxybacillaceae > Anoxybacillus > Anoxybacillus sp. P3H1B. The sequence continues at coordinate 90,415 of NZ_LPUG01000010.1, forward strand.
AAGCACTCCTTGAATTTCATGGGCCTGAATCATCGCTTTCAGCACATCGCTCATGTTCAGCGGCTTTTTTGCTTGCGAAATATTGCGGCGGCTTACGTAATCAGCAGCGGCTAAGATGCCCCCGAGATTATCAGAAGGGTGTCCCCATTCCGCAGCTAGCCATGTATCATTATAGTCAAGCCAGCGAATCATGCAGCCGATATTAAATGCACCTTGGACGGGATCAAGAACAAAAGAAGTTCCGGGAATGCGGCAGCCGTTAGGAACGACGGTCCCTGGCACAATGGGGCCTAACAGTTTTGTGCATTCCGGATAGCGGAGTGCAAGAATGCCGCAGCCTAACGTGTCCAATAGGACATAGCGAGCTGTTTCGAATGCTTCATGACTTTCGATTTTTCCGTTAAGAACATAATCCGCAATTTGAACAAGCAATTCGTCTGTTTGTTGTTTTTCATTATTTTTTATTAAAACTTCACTCATGAATCTCTTCCTTTCTAGACTCCATTTATATTATGATAAAAAGAAGAGGAATTGCTGGCCCCAATTCCTCTTCGGGTGAGCGTTTAATCTGCTTTTTCAGTTCACTTGCAGGTGGCGCTCTCCGACATATTTGACGCGAGGGCGGTATAGCCGGTTATTGTTATGCTGTTCAATCACGTGGGCGCAAAGGCCGGCGGTTCGGGCACTAAAGAAAATCGGTGTGTAAAGCTCAATTGGAATACCAAGCAAATAATAGACAGGAGCAGCATAGTAATCTAGATTTGGATAGAGTCCTTTTTCTTCTCTCATAATTGTTTCTCCCGCCTCGCACATTTCGAGCAGAGTCGTGTCGCCGCGGACTTCGCTAAGCTCTTGAAGCGCCTTTTTCATAAGCAAGGCTCGTGGATCCATCTTTTTCATGTATACGCGATGACCAAATCCCATAATTCGTTCCTTATTGGCTAGCTTTTGATAGAGCAGCTGTTTGTATTTTTCTGGCGATTCCGCTTCTTTGAGCATATACATAACGGCCTCGTTGGCTCCTCCATGAAGATGCCCCTTTAACGATGACACAGCCCCTGTCAATGCTCCGTACAAATCGGCGTGGGTGGAGGAAATGACCCGCGCTGTAAATGTCGAGTTTGGCAGCTCATGTTCAATATAAGCGATGAGCGAACGGTCAAATATTTTCACTTCCAGCTCGCTTGGTTGCTTCCCTGTCAGCATATATAGAAAATTGGCGCTGTAAGAGAGTTCTTGGTGCGATGGAACGACTGGCTGGTTATGCAACAAGCGATGGCTGCTTGCAATAATGGCAGGTACTTGAGCCAAAAGCTTAATCGCTTTTTCTTTATTAGCCGCTTCTGTTCGTTCATCGAGATGTGGGTCAAAGCTGGCTAAAACGGAAATACCGGTTCGCAGTGCATCCATCGGATGGGTAGTTTGCGGCAGCTGCTTCAAAATTTTCACCAGTTCTTGCGGCAGTGTTCTTTGTGTGTGAAGCTGCATTTCAAAGCGCTCTTTTTCTGGCTGTGACGGTAGTTTTCCTTCAATAAGCAGATGTGCTGCCTCGGTATATGTTTTGGTTTCTACAAGCTTGATCAGATCATATCCCCGGATGACGATTTCTTCATTCTCCACATCAAGAAATGAAATTTTCGTTTCAGCCGCTATGATTTCTTCTAATCCTGGACGAAATTCCAAAAAGATCCCTCCTTAATTTAAAATCATTTGCTTTCGTCGGCCGACTCCTTGCTGAAAACAAGTTCTTGTCGTATTTCTTGATATGCTTGCTGCAAATTAGCACGGCATGATGGCTGTTCTGACAAAGGGAGGCGGACGGCAATTTCCGATTGATAATGATCGTACAGATCCATTAAAGAAACGGGTGGATGTATTGTAAAATTGTTCATGACCGTTTGCTTAAACGCTTCCAAAAAATATTGCTTTGTTCCGAATGTGTTGTGCATGATGTCTGTCCTTTCGTTCTCAAGTTCCAATACGATTCGAATGATGGACATGCGCTTGAAGCAAATAAAAAAAGCATCTTCGCAAATGAAGATGCTGAAAAAGCGCATACGATCCCCTATGAAAAACATATACAAAAAAACATATGTTTTTTCCGCTTCCTCAACACCCCCTATCCTCGTAGGTTTTTGGTGTGGACCGAATCAGGCAGGTCTCCTGGCTTATGTTCATCGCTTCCTAGCCCCTTCCCGTTGATATGTCAAGCATTCAACAGTGGTTTTGGCAGGTTGCTCCCATTTACAGTTGCGGGACAGCGTCGGATTTGCACCGAACTTCCCTTTTAAACCGGTCAAGCGCTCTTTTGCTTACCGATACCTGATCCTAACCAAAGTTATTCAATTTTCAAGTTCACTATATCATATTTTTTCTGAGACGAAAACAAAAAAATTCTTAACTTTCTAACAGGTGGCCTGGGCTGCTTCCGACAGTGTTCGATCATGAAAGTTATCTAGATATAACTTAAGGATGAAAAATGAGAAGGTGATGCTCCGATTTCGACGGTTGAGCATTCGAACAACACGGTCTACAGCTTATTGGTTGATACTTGTTACGCTTTGAAACTGGAATGCTCTTTTTGAATGGTTAATCTTAATAAAAGCGATCGACTTCTGTCGAAATTAGATTTGCGCCATGAATCAGAAGACTTAATCTCCTTGACAATTTTTTCGAAGAATGATAGGGTTATTGTAAAATTTTTCTGATACTTCATGACAGGCTTAGAATGGAGGTTTGAAGCGTTTTTTTCTTGGCGAACAAGAAAATAAATGTGGGAACAGGTTCCAAAGGTGAGTCAAGACTAAATGGCCCAGTCCAAGGCTCCCTGCGGATGAAAAGGGAAGACCGGTGAGATTCCGGCACGGTCCCGCCACTGTAATAGAGGAGCTTTCCGCTTTACTGCCACTGATCAAAGATTGGGAAGGCGAGCGGAAAGCAATGATCCTTAAGTCAGGAGACCTGCCTGTTCTGACAACACTGCTTTTACCTACGGAGGATAGGGAGGTGTTCATCATGGACAAAGGGATTAATCCTTTTTTATGGCATTTCTAGCTTCCGTTGGAGCGTTAGGAATGCTTTTTTATTATTCGGAAAAAGAAATATGACGTCAAATCGCGGTGAATGCGGGGAGATGTGAGGAGAAGAGCAACTCAGCTGGAAGGATGAACGGGAAACCGAGCCATCGAATGGACAACATAGATTTCCTATCAGGCAAGTCCCGCCTAAAGATCAGGTAGAGAGTGGAAAAACGATAAAAATAAAATGATAGGAGAGAGTGAGGAAATGAAATCAAGCAATCTTGGCTATCCACGTATTGGGGAAAAACGAGAGTGGAAAAAAGCATTAGAATCTTTCTGGAATGGAGAGATAGACGAAAAAATTTTTTTGGACACGATGCAGTCCATTCGTCTAAACCATATCAAAAAGCAGCGGGAAATAGGGATTGATCTTGTGCCGGTTGGCGACTTTACCCTTTATGATCATATGCTTGATACAGCGGCTATGTTTGGTTTCATTCCTGAACGTTTCGATTATCAGGGGGGAGAGGTTCCTCTCTCAGTTTATTTCGCGATGGCGCGCGGCAATGAAAAAGCACCAGCATGCGAAATGACGAAATGGTTTAACACCAATTATCATTACATTGTTCCAGAATGGAGCAAGGAACAAAGCTCCCGCCTGCATATAACAGAAAACAAACCATTAAAGGATTTTCGGGAAGCGAAGGAGAAATTAGGAGTTGAAGGAAAGCCTGTTTTGATCGGACCTTATACGTTTATGAAGCTTTCCAAAGGCTATGATGAAAAGCAATTTTCCTATTTTCTATCATTGCTGCTTCCGCTTTATGAGCAAATACTAAAGGAGCTGGAGCGCGAGGGGGTAAAATGGATACAGATTGATGAACCCATTCTTGCTACTTCCTTAACCAAAAAAGAGATGGAGGAATTTGTATCTGTTTATGAGCGGTTGCCTCAAGCTGCTCCTAACTTAAAGATGATGTTGCAGACATACTTTGAGGCAGTAGACTGGTATGAAGAACTAATGAAGCTTCCTGTTAGCGGGATTGGCCTTGATTTTGTTTATGGCCTAGAGAAAAATTTGCGCCATTTATCGAAGAGCGGTTTTCCAGAAGATAAAGTGCTAGCGGCAGGGGTGATTGATGGACGCAATATTTGGCGGACCGACCTGTCGGCAGCCAGCCGTCTCGTGGAAAAAATTTTGCATTCTGTCCCATCTGAACGGTTATGGCTGCAGCCATCAAATAGCTTGCTGCATGTCCCTGTTACGACAACATACGAAAAAACATTGCCTTTGAACTTGCAGCAGATGCTGGCATTTGCTGATGAAAAGCTGGAGGAGCTTGTGTATTTAACAGAACGATTCATCGATGGCGAAGGAAAGCGCGCTCATTATTATGCTCAAAATCAACAAGCGCTTCATTTATGGAAAAAGGATGCTTCAAGATATAATGCGAACGTGCACAAGGAGTGCGAGAACCTAACGAAGGCGCAGCTTGAGAGAGCATCATCCTATTTGGTACGGCAAAAGAAGCAGCAAGAAATAAGCCAGCTTCCAATATTGCCAACGACGACAATTGGCAGTTTTCCACAGACAGCAGAAGTGCGGAAAGCGCGCCAAAAGCTCAAAAAAGGCGAGTGGAGCCAGCCGCAATATGAGCGCTTTATTGAAGCAGAAATTAAGAGATGGATCGATATTCAAGAAAAAATAGGATTAGATGTTTTGGTGCACGGTGAATTTGAAAGAACCGATATGGTCGAGTTTTTCGCCGAAAAATTAGGGGGCTTTGCCTTTACTGAAAATGGATGGGTGCAATCATATGGTTCGCGCTGCGTTCGCCCGCCGATTATATACGGCGATGTCGAATTTTTGCAGCCGATGACGGTTAAGGAAAGTGTATACGCACAATCGTTAACAGAAAAAATAGTTAAAGGAATGCTCACAGGTCCTGTCACTATTTTAAATTGGTCATTTGTTCGTGATGATCTGCCTCGACATAAAGTAGCGGAGCAAATTGCCCTTGCGTTGCGAAACGAAATCAAAGCACTAGAGGAATCAGGAATTTCAGTCATTCAAGTGGATGAGCCCGCTTTGCTTGAGGGACTTCCGCTAAAAGAAGAAAAGAAGCAGGAATATTTAGAGTGGGCTGTACGGATGTTTCGTGTAGCCACTTCCATTGTAAAGGATGAGACGCAAATTCATACTCATATGTGCTATTGTGATTTTTCGTCTTATCTGCCTGTCATCAATCAAATGGATGCAGATGTAATTTCAATTGAAACATCCAGAAGCCATGGTGAAATGATTTCTGTTTTTGAAAAAGAAACATATCCGAAAGGAATTGGATTAGGCGTTTATGATATTCATAGTCCGCGAGTTCCGTCTGTAGCGGAAATGGCGGAAATGATTGAAAGATCTCTGCAAGTCTTGAACCCGGAACAATTTTGGGTCAATCCCGATTGCGGGCTAAAAACGCGGAAAGAACAAGAGACAGTAGCCTCTTTAAAAAATATGGTGGCTGCTGCCAAGTTGGTGCGTGCGAGATTGCTGGAAGAGAAAAAAGAATGGGAGGAAGGAAAACGCTATGACGCAGTCAAAACGAGCAAGTGAGTCACGGACACTATTAACCGATTTAGTGCTCCCATCAGATACGAACCATCATCATACTATTTTTGGCGGAAAAGTTATGGCATATATTGATAAAATTGCTTGTATTGCGGCGATGAGGCATTGCCGGAAGCCAGTGGTGACAGCTTCAAGCGATTCTGTAGATTTTCTTGCTCCGATCAAGGCAGGAGAAGCCATTTATTTAGAGGCCTATGTAACATGGGCCCATCGAACATCAATGGAAGTATTTGTGAAAGTAGAGGCGGAAAATTTATTGACAGGAGAAAGGAGAGTAACAGCTCATGCCTATTTAACATTTGTTGCGTTAGATGAATCAGGAAAACCAACTTCTGTGCCAGCCGTGATCCCAGAAACAGAAGAGGAAAAACAGCAATACAGGGATGCGGAGGAACGGTATATGTTAAGGAAGAAAAGAAAGCAGAGATGGAAAATGTAAGTGAAAAAGGTGTGTCGTTCAGCAGTCAACCGTTTATAGCCTTATATCCCATCTGGATGCACAAAATAGAGCCGATTTCGTTTCGGCTCTATCTTTTTGTTTTATGAAATAAATCTCAGTTTCTGTTATTTATCATTTTCCTCTATATGAGGATAATCATCTTATTGACATGTTAACATTGGCATAGATACGGGGGATGCTTTTTTACAATCTGAAGATTTTTCAAGATACTACATCTTTCAGTTTTACATACTTCATTTCGGGTATATAGGGAGAGAGCGATTTGTCTTGAATTGGAGAAAATAAAAAAATCGATTCACTTTTCATATTATGTATGCTATCATTGAATTGTTTGCATGTTTAGACAAAATATTACTTAATATGACAAAATACAACAAAATCTTAGCATCATGATTTGTATATTCTGTTTAATAGTGTTAGTATAGAAGAGTTAAAGCTTGTATGTTTTATACATCTTATTCTGAAAAACTGAATATAGAAACGGCAAACTACTCGAAAGGGTAGGACGCAAAGCTAAAGGGGCTAAATCTATTGTTCAAATAGACATGCCAGCCAGTTGCCCTTCTTATGGATGAAAGTAATAAAGAAGGTTTTTGTTTTTAACTGGAATAGTATGTAAAAACTGCCCTCTTTTAATTCGATATAGAGGGCAGTTTTATTTCGTTCAGACTAATTTCCATAATAGGTCTAAAGTCAATGGTTCTAACACTAGTGTTGATGATCCATTATTTTGTTTAAAAACAGCATGATACGGCTTAATGTTGCTTTTTTGCTTCTTCCCTCAAGCCATGAACGCCGCCTGTGGACAAATGAATTAGTTCACCGAGTATCCATGGTTCGAAAAGGGCATGCCGTTAGACTTGCTGACTATAGCAGAAAAGCGAGAACGCCAGTACTATTCATTGTTTTTTGGATAATTGACACTAAAGTTTGTTGATCGGCACTCAGTCACGCTTTAACGTGACTGAGGCAAGTCACCGTCTTGCCTCTGACTATGGATGCTGACAGACACCATTCGTTCCATCTTGAAGTTGTATTGATATAGTCGATAGAAGCGTCTTGTTTATGCCGATTTTCTAATCTGGCCCTATCTATGACCGATTCGCTATTTCACTATGAAGGATTATATGATGTCGGCCTGAATGCTGAGAAATTCGTATCTAAACCGTAGGATATTTGTATCCGTATGTTTATACTATGTGCTTTTGTATATTGCAGTGTTCGAATGCAAAATGGAGGGGGAGACTAGTGGCAATAACTACACAATCCGTGAAAAGAATTATCGATGATCATTTATTTACGAATGCGTTCCAACCGATCTATTATCTGCCTGGTCAAAGCATCGTTGGATATGAGAGCTTGTTGCGTTGTCCATTTGTGAAAAGCCCGGATTTACTCTTTCATGATGCACATGAGAACGGTTATTTATACGAACTTGATATGGCTTCCATTACTAATTCTATCAAGTGTTTTGCAGCTTATATCAAGGCTGCCAATACACATGACTTGTTTTTGTCGCTGAATGTGTATCCTTCGACAGTTGCAGCACCAATGTTTCTTGAAACATTGGAACAGCTAGTGCAGGCAGCTTCACTTGCTCATCAGCAAATTATTTTGGAAATTAACGAATCGGAACGAATTCAAAACTTAGATGAAATGCTGCAAAATGTGTATTTACTAAAGAAAAAAGGATTTGTCGTGGCGTTAGATGATTTAGGAAAAGGAGAATATTCGCTTCAAGCGTTGATCGAGATTGAACCGCAGGTAATCAAGCTCGACCGTTATTTTGCAAAGGATTTAGCAAAAAGCCATAAAAAGCAAAGAGCCATCTTATCCACGATGCAATTTTTTAATGAGGGAACAAAAATGATATTGGAAGGAATTGAAACAAAAGAAGACATGCAATGCGCCCAATCATTAGGCATCTATTTTGGTCAAGGGTATTATTTAGCTAAGCCGCAAGAGCTTTGAAAGTGTGGAGAGATGTCTGCGCTTTTCGGCTTATCATGACAATGTAGCTTTAGTAACAAATGTAGCAACGGATTGTTCATGTAAATGAAAATACATCTTGAAGACGGGACAATGGATCCAAAAATTTTCTACCATCAGAGACACTTTTTTAACTTGCCCTCATCACATTTGGTAGAAGGGGAGAATGACGCAAACTTCACATCCATACAACTTTTAACACGCTAGGTTACATCACTATTCATCATCTCGTTTGTCCAATTAGAAAAAACATGGCGTAATCCATGTTCCCATTGTTTGTTGTGGATCGTTTTATAGGTAAAAGAAGCTATACGAGTCTTGGAAAATCAAAATTGAAAATCCATCCTTTTACTTCTTAAGGTACGAGCGTTTTGACGCGTGTGCCATTTTTTAATGAAAATGTAGGCGTATTGGTTAAATGTTCTCATGCAAAGAGAGAGGTGTGTAGGTAAGATAGCTTATGAATGGGTTTTTATGGTCCTATGAAGTCGATGGAGTATGAACAAAAAAACAGGGAGGAAAGTAAGGTTGAATGTAAATGAATTGTTGCAAAGCGTTCAAGAAGCCTATGCTTCTCTCGTTGGACTGCCGATGGTGATTATCGATTCTCAGCAAACATCATTAACCTCTATTTCAAATATCGATCCATTTTCTCAATGCCTGCTTACTTCTGAGAGGGAAGAAATAAAACAAGTGATGCGGCAACGATGGAAATCTTATTTGCAGCTGACCGCTCCGGCCATGATTGATCTAACATTTCAAGGAATAAAGGGATTGGTTGCGCCTGTTGTTGTAGGAGGACAGTCGCAAGCATTAATTTGGGCTGGGCCATTTGTTATACAAAATAGAAAGGCACAAATTAATGAGGCGGAAGAGGGGACAAAACAGAAAAAATTTTCGGCGAACACGCCTGCGCATTCACTGTCCAGCATTCGTTCCAAGCTCTATATGATGGGAAAAATGGCCTCTGTTTGCGCTAAGTTACTCGAAAATGAGCTGCTGAAACAGGAATATCGCAAGCCGGTTAGATTGCTGCAACGTGCTGTGAAATCGAATTCTTTTCCATCGATACCGATCCAAACATATTTACGCATGCTTCAACAGCTCCACCCATCTATTCATATCACAGCTTATGCAAAGCGTATGAACCGTCAGCGTTTTGTGATCCAGAAATTCGTAAGTCAAGAGGAAAAACAAAGCTGGCTGCAACCTGTTTATACGATACATCATCCGATCATCCACCGCCTGATTCAAGAAGGGGAGCCGTTATATTTAGAAAACATATCAGCGAAGCTTAAACTTGGCGATTGGGCCGACCGCAACGAATTAAAAACGCTGTTTGTTTATCCAATTAAGCAAAATGGAATCGTATTGGGAGCCATTTTTGTCGGAAGTAAAGAAAAAATACGATTTTCTAAAGAAATTAAAGAAAAAGGTTATTTGCTTGTGAAATTAATGGAAGCATGCTTATCCTACGAACAGCTGGTATGCACGAAACAACACTTTCTTGGCTTAAAAAAGCTAAATGAACTAAGCGCATCGATGAGCGAAAAAGAACATGGCGATGAAATACTGCAGCTAGCTGTGAATGCCGCGCTTGACTTAATGGATGGCGAGCAAAGTGTCATTGTCCTTCAGCAGTATAATGAGCAAAAAATCATTGCTGATTCTCAAACTTCACACAAAAAAAGCGATTTATCTTATTACCTTGAATATGTAAGGAAGCATTATTTGCACAATCAGCCAATGCACGCTTGTATGGTACCGCGCTCGATCGAAATGGGACGGATGATGGTCATTGAGTGTCCATTTTATATTAACAAGCATGTTCAAGGAGTGTTTGCTATATATGTCACGCAGCCCGAACAGATAGAAGAGAGGGAAGTCTGCCTTGCTTTACTGACAAACATGATGGCCATTCATTTACAAAAGCTGTTCCCATCTTCTGAAGACAAGTCGTTAAGTTTTGATCAAGCGATGTTTTCCCAAGTGCTAACGCCAAGAGAGCTGGATGTACTCAAATATGTTGTAGAAGGGCTAAGCAATCGTGATATTGCGGAACAACTATATATTAGTATACATACGGTTAAAAATCACATCACGAATATTTTTAGAAAATTAGAAGTAAAAGATCGCTCCCAACTCATTGCAAAGGTTTATCAGCTAAATTTTGAAAAAAACATTCTTTAAGATGGAGAGCCACCATATAGTATCTATAAAAGGATTTAGTAAATGTATTGATGAAATGATGTAGCGATGCAAAGAAGTGCATCGGTTTTGTGATTAGAATGAACAGACCAAGGTGACATTTGTCCGATCATAGATTGCAAAAAAATGTCGATTTTTCTTCATGGATGAAAAATAGAGGAGCAGCTTGGCAGCTTCTGTCTATTCTAAAGGAAAAAGGAATCATGTAATAGGTAGTGATGAAGAAAATCAAAGCATGTACAAGCTCCTTTTTTCATAGCAAGATTCACGGGATAACTTGCATATAGCTGACAGGAGGCTTTTTTGTAAAGCGGGGATATGGGGAAATGGCAGATGGTGAATTTTTGAAAATAAGATGAGGCTGGCAAGTACCAGAAGGTCAGAAGGTGAACAAAATGAAAACGTACCGTGTATGTTGGAATTCGTTCGTAGAGGACGGAAGCGTTTTGCAAGGAAGAAGCCTTGTATATGCTCATTCGCCAGAAGAGGCGATAAAACAAGTCATTACAAAAAAAATGAAAGAATATCGTCTGCGCCCGGAATGGATGAGAATTGAATCCGTTTTAGAACTACAAGATTTACATGAAAGCGAAAATGGGACTGACGATTAATCATGAAGAAGAAATGAAACCCATGGTACTAGTGGAGCGTTACATGATCGATATCGATTGGTGATCCGCTTTCGAGAGTCGGGCGATCGAACCACACTGATCCCAAACAAATGAGGGATGTTAAAATGGTTGTAGACAAAGTCCATGTGGACTTTGTCTACAACCTGATTGCTTCTGTTTTTTAAAGGCAGTTTCTAGTTGTTTCGTCTTTGACTTTGACGAATTCCGGAAGCAGCTGCGCGTGCTTCAGCTTCTAAATCTTCATGATCGGCAAGTTCACGTGAATATTCAACATCTAAACCATCCGATTTGAGCTGTTTTGGAACTTGTGGAAGAGATGCTTTGTTTTTGTCGCGTGTGCGTTGTCCTCGAGATCTGCCCATAACAATTGTCCCCTCCATAGCTAGGATGAATCAATCTTGATTCATGTTTAGGATGACACAGCGCGGAAAAAGTATAAGTAGTACATAAATGTTGATGATCCATTATTTTACTAAAAAATACAGGATGGTCTCGTTTCTGCCTTCTTTTCTCAGACAAAAACGCCAGAAGGCCCATTCATTTGCCCGCTGGCGTTCCTAAGCATCAAACGATGTCAAATGGTTGTTATTAGGATCATCAACACAGCTGTCAATAGCAGGATTGGATTAATGACGGGCTTTTTTTGCTGTATAGCCCCCGGCTCGATCAGCCAATTTGAACTCGCGTGAATAGATCACTTCTTGAGCGCTAGACAGGGTGTTTTTTGTTTTTTCGCGTTTTCGTTTCTCATTCATCGTTTTGCCCTCGCTTTACGGCAGTTTTTTCATTGTTACTTTTCCCTATCCGCCTTCATTTTATGCAAAAAAAGGAACTGCTCAGCCAACTGTGAGAGTTCCTCTTTGTCTACGCTTCTTTTCTTTGCTGTTCTTCTTCTAAAAGCAGAGGACAGCGCATCGTATAAAGCGTGTAGTTATCTTTTGAAATTTCGTATAAATGATAGATATCCTTACCTTGGTTGATTTCGTCAAATAAGCTTTTCCTTGTTTCATTTGCTAATGTGACATAAGGGAGTTTTTCGGCTGCTTTTATCGAGCGGACATTCACTTTGCGAATTCTCATAAAAATGGTTTGAATAGAAAGTTCATAAAATAATTCGTTAAAGAATGCCTGCTTTGCTTGTTGATTGTAACCTTGGCCGTGATAAGGCTTGCCTAGCCATGTTCCTAAAAATCCTGCTCCATCTTGAACATCGAACAAGCTAATCGTGCCGATCGGATTGCCCCATTCATCTAAAATGGTCCGCGAAATGAGCTCACCGCGCTCTTCGGCTTCGATGGTTTGTTTAGTAATAAAGAGAAATTCCTCATAGGAATGGGCTTTTTGGCGCACAAAAGGGAAGACCTCAGGGTGCACCATTAGTTCGTAAAGAGCTTGACAATCCTGCAATTCACGTTTTTTTAACATTGCATTTCCCTCCTGTTTTGAGGGCAGCTTACACGTGGGAAACCACCCTCGAAATTTTTTAATGTATTTCAATCAAAAAATTTCGGGGTGGGAATCGAACCCACTAGAACCAGCATCTCGGCTGGTGGCGCACCATTTGCCTTCCCTTGATTTGAAGCGTCATTATCTAATTGTAGGTCCATTTTTCATGTAATGGCTTCCTTCATCATACATGATTATGTGTAAAAAGGAAATAGCTTTTTTGTTAATTTTTTGTGTATATCATTTCCCCATTTACCATGGTGAAAATAGGTTTTGCCAAGTAGTGGAACGGATGGGCATTCCATAGAACAAGATCCGCGTCTTTACCAACCTCTAGGCTGCCGATGCGCTCATCCACTCCTAAATTGCGTGCTGGAAGAATCGTGATTCCTTCGATTGCTTTTTGCTCTTCCAGTCCCTCACGGACAGCGACGGAAGCACAAATATTTAAATATTGAATAGGCGTATAGGGATGATCGGTTGTTATTGACACTTCGACACCGGCATCATGAAGAATTTTATATGTCATCCAGCTTTTATTTGTCAGTTCGATCTTTGAGCGGCGTGTCAAGGTTGGCCCGACCGATACTTTTAATTTTTTCTCACCTAATTCTTTGGCGATAAAGTGTCCTTCTGTGCAATGCTCAATACGTAAATCGAGATGAAACTCTTCTGCGAAGCGGATAGCGGAAATAATGTCATCAGCTCTATGAGCATGAATGCGTACAGGGATTTCTCGTTTGAGTGCACGAACAATTGGGGCCGTGCGCAAATCTTCAGGATGAGTGCAATATTTTGCTTTATAAAAGGTTTCACGAAGCATTCCCATAATGCCCATGCGGGTAATGGATGCTTCGCTGCCATTGCTGTGGATGCGCTTTGGATTTTCCCCGAGCGCAATTTTTAAACCGGCCGTTTCTTTTATTAACATGCGAGAAACGTTTGTTCCATATGTTTTAATAACGGAAGTCGTTCCGCCGATCACATTGGCGCTGCCCGGCATAATGTGAACGGCTGTAATCCCATGAGAAATAGCATCACGGAAGCCGGGATCAAAAGGATAGACGCTATCGATCGCTTGAATATGAGGTGTCATCATTTCGATCGTTTCATTGGCATCGTTTCCTGCCCAGCCTGTTCCTTCGTCATACAAGCCAAGATGTGTATGAACATCAATGAAACCAGGAAATAAATGCTTTCCTCCACAATCAATCACTTCTGTTTGTTCATCAGGACATAATTGATAGCCGATTGCTTTGATTCTTCCATTTTCTATAAGTAAATCTGCCTGATGCATCGTCGCACTTGTGATAGGATGAATCGTTGCATTGGTTAATAATCGTTTTTTCATCGCCAACTCCCTTGTTGTCCGTGTTTGATCTGTTCTTTAAGCACGGGTTTGTGATGAAGAATTCCAAAACTTCAGACGGAGCGATCACTTGAGTGTTATCGCCATCGATAAAGAATCATGGCCGTATAACTAAAAGGCGGAGCAGTTACCTTGTTGACGGCCAGAGGCAATTTGGGACTTGCGTTTATCAAACGGATGTGTAAAAAGATTGAAGATCCATCCATGGATCTCGTCATTCCACTATTGAAAAACGGCAAGAATCTCATATGAAAGAGCCAAATGTTCCAAAGCTATATTCTGATGATAGGAAATAGCTACGACAGTCTTTGCTTATGATTCGCCGTTGTTTTTGAATAGATGGAGCAGTGCCGTGTCAAGAGAAGGAAAAGAAAACGAAAATCCTGATTCTTGTAACTTTTTAGGAATGACTCGTTGACCTTCTAATACGAGGCTGCTCTTTTCTCCTAAAAGCAACCGCAGCATTGGTTCGGAAATAGGCAACCAATGAGGGCGCTTTAGAACGAAAGCTATTGTTTTCCCTAATTCATCCATCGTAACAGGAGACGGTGCTGTTAGATTGACAGGTCCGACAAGCTGTTCATGGGTTAGCATATATTCGATGGCTCGAACAACATCCTCTATATGAATCCATGAGACCCATTGCTTCCCCGATCCGATTGTTCCGCCCATCCAGCAGCGATATGGGAGCGCTATTTTTCCAAGCGCTCCTCCGTTTTTGCCGATAATGATGCCAAAACGAGCAAAAATGGTACGAGTTCCGAGTATTTGGGCCTGACTTGCTTCCTTTTCCCATTTCTTGACGGTTTGCGCAAGAAAATCGTTTCCAATCGTTTCCGTGTTTTCGGTGAATGTATCGGCGAAGGAAGTTCCGTAAATGCCGATCGCGCTAGCGTTAATGAACACACGGGGGAGAGAAGGCAAAAGGCGCATAAAACGAATGATTTCTTTCGTGGAAGATAATCGGCTTTGGACGATTCGCTCTTTTCGTTTTTTTGTCCATCTTCCGCTGTTAATGGACTCTCCGGCCAAGTTAATGATCGCATCAAGTGAGGGAAGCGCGGCTTCTGGGCGGCTTTTAGATGTCATCCATTGTATATAATGGACATTTGGCAACGAAGATGTGGGAGGGGTTCTTCTTGTCAAAATGTATAATTCATGATTCTTTTGCTGTAAGTAATGTGTGAGCGCTTTCCCAACAAAACCGGTTCCTCCAGCAATTGCAATGTTCAATTCATCCACCTCTTTTCTTTTTTACATAGTTCGCTTTATCGATGCTTGATTCCTTTTTTGATATCATAAATGATGGAGGGTTGATCATGCTTATTATTAAAATTGAGGTGCAGCAAGAAAACCGGGAACGTTTGATGATTCATGCACTTAAGGAAAATGGAGAACGCTTCTCGTTTAGTGTGGATCAAAATGTGCTGATTGAGTTTCGGCTGAAAAAAGGAATGGAAGTGGATGAATTTACATTTCAAGAAATAGTATATGCAGATGAAGTGAAAAAAGCATATCAAATAGCGCTTCATTTTCTTTCGTATCGCATGCGTTCTGAACAAGAAGTGGTCAATCATTTAAAGAAAAAAGGGAAAACGGAAGCCGTTATCCGCGACGTGCTACATGAATTAAGGAAACATCAATATGTAAATGACGAAGAGTTTGCGCACGCTTATGTCCAAACACAAATAAAAACCACTTTAAAGGGGCCGGCCGTTATTCGCAGAGAGCTTGAAGGCTTGGGGATTGCAGAAGATCTCATTGAACAGGCCTTGTTGTTATTGACAGAGGATCGCCAGCTAGAAGCCGCCAAAAAGCTATATGAAAAAGCGATGAAACAGACCAAGCATCGTTCTGCTTATGAATGGAAGCAATATATTGAACAGCTATTGCAGCGCAAAGGATTTCCACGATGGATGGCTCAAAAAATAACGGATGAGCATGCACAAGCTCCAGACGAAGCAAAAGAATGGGAGGCGCTTGAGCACCATGCGCGGAAGGCCCATCGTCGTTATCAGGCTTATAATGGTTTGATATATGACCAAAAAATGAAGCAAGCGCTATATCGAAAAGGTTTTTCGCTTGAAAAAATTAATGAAATGCTAAATAAGCTAAAAGAAGAGGAAAATCAATGAAGTAGAAATAAGCCTATGTTTATCTGTGGGGCTCGGTGTGCATGAGATGCAACAGATCTCTCAACATTTGTTTCCACGCGAGCGGTCGACGGTCGGGCGATTAAACACCGACCGTCGAAAAAGATGAGATTCTGCTTTTGAAGCGGCCATCAGTCCCAGCTTCTTATGGCATCTGTAAAAAACGATATGAGCGGGCATTTAAGTCGACTAGAAAACGATGAAAGCCATGGGATGGCGTTGGAAAATTCATTGATTTATCGCAACGCTCTTATGCAGCTTCCCCCTTCATGAATAAAACCAGCTGGAGCGATATATTTTGCTGACGTGATCAGAAGCCAATGTTCCACTGGCATATGAAATGGGGATGTGACGATCACTGATATGGATGGCTATAACAACTTATTCGATTCAATGATCATTTCAGCCTGTCCATTTTCATTTTGAATAATATACTCAGCGATTTGTTCAGGAGGAAGAAGGCGGGAACGGTCTTGAATATGATCGGTTCCTTCCCAAAAAGGCGTGTCCATTCCTCCCATGTATACGGCTGTTATAGAAATAGGAGTGTTCTCAAGCTCTTTAACAAGACTTTCAGTAAATCCGCGAACTGCAAATTTAGTGGCTGCATAAACAGATTCATTTACTTTTCCTCGCAGTCCGGCTGTCGAGATAATATTGATGATTTTTGCTTTAGGCAATGTTTGAAAATAGGGAAGAAAAGCTTTTGTCATATAAATGGTTCCGCAAACATTCGTTTCGATCATTTCATGAATTTGTTCGCATGTGAGGGAAGCGAGAGAACCAAAATGCCCGATCCCAGCGTTATTAATTAGACACCTTATTTTATGCTGCTGGATGATTTGTGCTGATACTTGGCAAACGTCTTCATAGCTTCGGATATCTAATGTGTAAATAAATGCTTGGCCTTCATTTGCTTCAATTTCTTGTTTAACGGCGAAAAGAGGGTGCTCTCGTCTCCCCATTAAAATGATGGGATGCCCTTTCTTAGCGTATTTCAAAGCTAGTTGCTTTCCTAGGCCTGTTCCTGCCCCTGTAATGACGATTGCTTCCATATGCTTATCCTCCGTTGACTGCTGTTCTTTATTCATCGTAGCTTGAATAATGGCTTTATAGCCTATCCGTTCATCCATGTATACAACTTGAAAATCATAACAGGTTTTTATTAGGAGATCAAGATGTCCAAATTATACTATAATGAAAAGCGAGGAGGAATGAAAGATGATGCAAAAACGGTATAGCGAGATGACAGAATATGAGCTGAAGCAAGAAATAGCCGCACTGACGGAAAAGGCGCGCAAAGCAGAACAAATGGGAATGGTGAATGAATTAGCGGTTTATGAGCGGAAAATCGCTATGGCAAAGGCGTATTTATTGAATCCAGAGGATTTTCAGCCCGGAGATATATATAAAATTGATGGAGATCCTGGCTCTTTTTTTAAAATTCGTTATTTAAACGGAGTGTTTGCATGGGGATACCGATTGAATGGCGATGGTGAAGAGGAGGCTTTGCCGATTTCTTTGTTAATGAAGGCGTAACAGCCAGAGATGTGAAAGCTCTCTGGCTGTTACGCAAGCTTACGATTGTTTTCTTGTTTGTCGTTCTAAAATCATTAAATCGACGGTTTGTTGCGTTTCGCCATTAACTTGGGAGTGGGCATGCTTTGGGTTCGCCCATGGCTGCTGAAACGGATTGGAATAAAGATTATTGTAAAATTTTTTTCGAGAATGACGATTCACGATCCGGCACCTCCTGTATAGACGCCTAAGCCGGGAAAATTCGTCATGGACGTCTATAGATACATTCAGGGTAAAAAAACTTGACATAAGCAAGACATGAAAACGGATGAAAAACGATGGACGTCATTAAATAAGTGTAAGACGTTATTCATCCCGATGATTTGAAGCGCTCATGCGTTCCTGCGGATGGGTATTAATCGTGCCATTTGCGCGCTTAGAAGCGTATTCTGCCTTGGCACGAGGTTCGCCTTCTAATTTGTTATGATTTTGGTTAGGGAAGTTGCGTTCTTTATTGCGCATGACTCTGTTTCCCCTTTCGTCATTCCTGTTTGTGTTGTTTGCCAACACATTTTTAGTATAGCGAATTGTCGACATGTTATGTGTTCAAATCTTGGCAGGAAAGGAGAGGAAAACGATGACAATGAACGCATATTTTGAGCGGCTGACAAAGGAGTTGCTCGACCAAAATGATGCGCTGGCATATGCACAAGCACGAACGTGGGTAGAGCTATTATGGGAGGATTTTGAAGCTACTTATGCGCGTGCAGGTTATTCCTATAAGGGAAAAGAATTAACAGAAAGAGTGGTTCGACAATGGATTAGGCAATATGGTGCCAAGCTCCATGAATTCGAGGCCACAAATCCTAAGTACAAGCATTTACTAAACCGAGACGACTATTTAAAGCACTAAATAGGTGGTTGGTGGTTTCAACCGCTTTCATCCTGTGTCGCTGACCTTGTTTGTCCGCTTAAAACGTTTTGATTCGATTTGCGTCGTCAGGCTGCATTCCTTGCCTGCCAAGCGTTTTCAAGCCGGTCTGATGTGCAGCCAGCACAAGATAATGAGGACGTTAAAATGATTGTAGACAAAGCCCATTTGACTTTGTCTACAACGTGAAGGGATTGTGGGGATTTCAATCACTTATTAGCCCGGAATTAATTCGAGCTTTTTGCGCAATTTTCCTTCACTGAAAATCCATCCTGTATAAGAGCTGACAACATGAAAATGGCGATCAAGCTGTACAACAGCCACAAATGGATAGTATCCTTTGTTTCGATAGCGCAGGTCGGTAAAGCGAACTTCATAATGATCGCTATATTCATTGACTTCCCAGCGATAAACAGGTGAAAAAGAGAGAAAGGCTGCTAAATTTTCATCTTTTTTGGCTGCTTCAATCGCGGGATGAGAAGGAATCGGGCATCTTTCAAATGTATCTAAAATATGGATTGCGCCGTTTTTGGCACGGCCGACGAAAAAGTGGTCTTTGGCCGTAATCGCTAAATGCCATTCACGAAAACGCAAGGTCGGCACGGTAATGATTTGCTCCACATGCGGAATGGTTTCCATCACCGCTTTTTTAATCATGGCTTGCTGGCGAAAGCGAATGATATAATAGCCGACTAACAGCACGTAAATCGCTAAAAACGTATAGCCTGGATGAGCGCCAAGAAACAAGAGTCCGATGCCAGCAAGATGCATTCCAAAAATGGCCGGATCAAACGTATTAATCACGCCAAGAGCAACCCATTTTTTTGTAAATGGCCGCAAAGCCTGTGTCCCATAGGCATTAAAAATATCGACAAACACATGAAAAAACACAGCGATTGAAATCCAGATCCATAAATGAAACATATTGGATATAGGATAAAAATGAGCAATAACTCCTGTAATGAGTAGAGGCCAAATCAATAAAGCTGGAATGGAGTGAGTGATGCCGCGGTGATTGCGAATATATTTAGCGTTATTTTTTAGCTTTAAAACCGTATCTAAATCAGGAGCTTGAGAGCCTATTAGCGTACCGATTAAAACAGCTTGTGCTAAAGCTGGATCATGTGCAATAACAGGATCTAAAGTGGCGATGCTTCCTAATGCCACTCCCATGACAATATGTGTTCCCGTGTCCAACGAAGAAGCCTCCTTATAGTGTTCTGTTTCATAGTATATCCATCTTTTCTTTAGATGATTGGGTATGTACCAAACGATTGAAATTTTTTGTACATCCACACTATACTATCATTAGTTTAACATCTTGGAGGAGCAAACGTGAACCAACAAATGCAACCATTTATTGAAGAATTTCAGATCGAAGCGTTTCAGCGTGATTTAATTCAGTGGTTTGAGCGCGAGCAGCGCGATTTGCCGTGGAGAAAGGACAGTGATCCGTATAAAATTTGGGTATCTGAAGTGATGTTGCAGCAAACGAGAGTCGATACGGTCATCCCTTATTTTCATCAGTTTATGGAGCAATTTCCCACTTTAGAATCTTTGGCAACTGCTGATGAAGAGAAAGTGCTCAAAGCTTGGGAAGGGCTCGGATATTATTCGCGCGTCCGCAATTTGCATGCCGCGGTAAAAGAAGTAAAGGAGCGGTACGGAGGGAAAGTGCCTGACAGCGCAGAGGAATTTTCAAAGCTAAAAGGTGTAGGACCGTATACGACTGGAGCGGTGCTGAGCATCGCGTACGGGCTTCCAGAGCCAGCTGTAGATGGCAACGTGATGCGTGTATTATCGAGAATTTTTTTAGTAGAGGAAGACATCGCAAAGGTAAAAACGAGGAAAATATTCGAAAACATCGTAAGAATGATTATTTCTCATGAGAATCCTTCTTATTTTAACCAAGCTTTGATGGAGCTCGGAGCCCTCATTTGTGTTCCGGGGAAACCTGCTTGTTTGCTTTGTCCTGTTCAGGCCCATTGCCGAGCATTTGCAGAAGGAAGACAAGAAGAGCTGCCTGTGAAAACAAAAAAAGCGAAAGTGAAGGAGGTTTCTATCGCTGCTGCTGTTGTTATGGATAAACGGGGGTGTATTCTCATTCATAAGCGGGATCAAGAAGGGCTTTTAGCGAATTTATGGGAATTTCCAAACTGTGAGGTAGGAAAAGAACAGCCGCAAAAAGAATTGACCGCTTTTCTAAAAAAAGAATATGGGGCTTGCGTGGAGCTAAGTTCTCCTTTTGCCGCTTTAGAGCATGTGTTTTCCCACTTGGTTTGGAATATTGTTGTATATTGTGGTACAATCATGGGCGATATAGCGGAAACAGATCGTCTAAAGCTAGTGAGCGAGCAAGAGATTCAGCAGCTTGCTTTTCCTGTGTCACACCAACGCATTTGGAAAGAATATAAGCAATTCAAACAGGAAGGCGGATAAAAATCCGCCTCAGACTGTTAACAACTGCTGCCTTGGGCGGATCTGCACTTTGTATGACTGCGCTTCTTGTCTGCTAGTCGTCTGATGTGAAAACATGAGAGTGAATGATGGAAGGCAGACTAAAAAATCGTCCTTAGTCATAGGATGGCCTTGTTCCTTTTGTATAGGTAGCTTCTGTTCGTTTTACACCGCGCGCTTCAATTTCTTCAATGATTTCGCGATGAATGGCTTGTCCCTCCGCGTTTAAATACGGGGCTATTTGCTGGAATGAATGGTGAAAGAAGGCGAGTTCGCTATCTTTCCATTTCGATTTTGGTATCATGGAAAGTTCTGTCATATCACGACCAACATACATGGGCTATTCCTCCTTTTTCTCAATAGTGTAAAAAATAGCCCGTAAATTTATACATAATAAAGGAGAGGAAGAAATGAGCAAAAAAGTGGCAGTAGTGACTGGAAGCAGCCGGGGAATTGGCAAAGCGATTGCCCTTCGATTAGCGCAGGAAGGCTACGATATCGTTGTCAACTATGCGCGAAGCAAGGAAGCAGCTTTACAGACGGCGAAAGAAATTGAAGCATTAGGTCAACATGCGCTTGTAGTCAAAGCGAATGTAGGAAAAGTTGAAAAGATACAGGAAATGTTTGCACAAATTGACGAAGCTTTTGGTCGAGTAGATGTTCTCATTAATAATGCTGCATCTGGAGTATTGCGGGCAGCGATGGAATTGGAAGAATCCCATTGGGATTGGACAATGCATATTAACAGCAAGGCCTTGCTCTTTTGCGCGCAAGAAGCAGCAAAGCGTATGGAAAAGGTCGGAGGCGGAAAAATTGTAAGCATTAGCTCGCTCGGTTCCATCCGATATTTAGAAAACTATACAGCGGTAGGGGTTTCAAAAGCAGCGGTTGAGTCGTTGACTCGCTATCTAGCTGTAGAACTAGCGGCGAAAAATATTTCTGTCAATGCCGTCTCTGGCGGGGCAATTGATACAGACGCATTGAAACATTTTCCGAATCGCGCTGAATTGTTGGCTGATGCTGTTGCCAAAACGCCAGCCGGACGAATGGTCGAGCCGAAGGACATCGTCAATGCTGTTTTATTTTTATTATCTGATCAAGCGGAAATGATACGAGGACAGACCATTATTGTGGATGGTGGCAGATCTTTATTAATGTAGCATGGTTGATCCATTTTTTTCTTAGGCTATCCGAATTTTTAACATACTGCGCTGAGAAGTCTTCCATCTCTTAACGGAGCGGGGGGGGGAAGGTTCATGAATGGATATGGGCTGTTTTTTCGTTCCATTGGCTGCTATCTATCGCTTGTCAGACGAAGAAATTCAACTTGATTTTATTTACGTCTACCGGCGTAATTTTTTGCGGATAAAAAAATCACCTCCTGGACACATTAAAGTCGTGGAGGTGATAACGATGGCAAAACAACCAAACAAAACGGCTGCTGGTACAAACATTCAAGAGGTAAGACAACAAAACGCTCAAGCTGGTGCGGCAGGACAATTTGGCACAGAATTTGCTGCTGAAACAGATGTCCAAGAAGTAAAACAACAAAACGCTCAAGCTGAAGCGCGCAAATCACAAAAATCATCACGCTAAGCGTCCAATGCGTGAACATGCTTGACTATATCATTATAGGCACTCCTTTTTTCGGTAAAGGGGTGCCTTTTTATATCCTGTTCGTAAGGTGCTGTCTACCTTCAAGCGCCATCAGTTTGCGCACTGTGGCAGCGACATGTTGAGCCGTTTTGCTGAGTTATCTGCGCAATCTCTCCTCGGCGGGACGTTTTGCGCTTTTTTATCTACATGCTCGACAAAAGTTATCACTACTCTACAGATATAGTCAAAGGAAATTCCTGCTCTTTTCCCGAATGTATTAAGATAGAATGATGAAAGGGGAGAAAGAGTATGGAGCTTTTTGATCGTTTAGTCGGCGAGCAGCTAAAAACGATGGAGCAGCTATTATTTTTGCAATCAGAAATTGAGAGATGTCAATCCATAGAAGAAGAATTAATTGAACTGCAAAATGAAGCGAAGCTGCAATCGGTTCAAGAAGAAATTCAGCAAATGAAGCAGCAATTAAAAGAAATTCAGCAAACATTTGAAAAACAAACGGAGGAAGTCATTCAATCCTACCAGCGCCATTATTGTCATGCGGGCGAGCCATCATAATGAGTTGGTGGCTCTTTTGTTTTCAATTCGGAGCGAAATTATTTATAATATATTCAAATGTATCTACCAAGCGTCCCTTGTTTGAGAAGGGCATACTTGTTCGGAAAGTAAATAGTCTTGCCGACTAGGGCAAAAAAAGCGAGAAATTCAGTACGGTTTATTGGTTTGGGTTGGATCATTATATATAGAAAGTGTCCATATGAAAGTAGGTAAGAAAAATGACGACAAAATATCCACGTGAAGGAGAAATTATCCAAATTCAAAGCTATAAGCATAATGGTTCGATTCATCGAATTTGGAAAGAAACATTGGTATTAAAAGGAACGTCCAATTATATTATTGCAGCAAATGATCGAACAGTTGTGACAGAATCTGATGGAAGGACTTGGATTACTAGAGAGCCTGCCATTTGTTTTTTTCACGCGAAGCATTGGTTTAATATTATCGGAATGATTCGCGAGGATGGCGTTTATTATTATTGCAATTTAAGCTCGCCGTTTGTTTGGGATCAAGAGGCGCTTAAATATATTGATTATGATCTTGATATAAAAGTTTTTCCAAGCATGACCTATAATCTTTTAGATGAAGATGAGTATGAGCGCCATCGACAGGAGATGAATTATCCAGCTGTGATCGATCGCATTTTAAAAAATAATGTTCAAAAGCTCGTTAGCTGGATCCAGCAGCGAAAAGGACCGTTTGCGCCTGATTTTATTGACATGTGGTATGAGAAGTTTCTTTCATATCGCAGTTAATACTAGTGTTCAAAAAAATAGGGTTCAGACACTTGTGTCTGAACCCTATTTTTTCGTGTAGATTCGGATTGGAAAAGCGGCATAAATAAAAAATAAAACTGTTCAAACGTTCAGAAAATGATTGGGGATGTCGAAAAATCAATGGACATAGGTTATAGATACAATTTGATGCGTCAATCCAAAGTGCAATCGGGGCAAGTTGGTGATTTGCCTTTGTCCATAGGTTTGTAGTTGTATGTAAGAGACGAAGTCGCTGTCTTTTGTTTGATAAAGAGATAAAGTAAAAAAATATTCATCATTATCGAAGGAAATTAAATACAAAGAGAGCGTGCAAAACCAGTTATTGATCGGACATGCTGCGCGGCGAGGATTTTTAATATCATATGGGAGATTTCGCAGATGCTTTTCTTCATGTTGGAAAGGAATGGTTTTCCTCTTTCATCCAGCTATTTTTGTTTTATTTATATAATTTGAATTTTTTAGAATATTATTATTGTATTATTCTTCTATGCATGGCATAATTTAAGTGAAAATGGCAGAATTGTACTACTATTCTTTTTTATTTAGATAGGAGGTGACGTCATGAGTGAACAACGAGTGCTAGAAGTAAAAGGATTGAAAACATCCTTTTTTACAGATGATGGAGAAATTCCGGCGGTCGATGATATCGATTTTTATATAAACGAGGGGGAAGTTTTGGGGATTGTTGGAGAATCAGGGTGTGGAAAAAGCGTGACCTCGTTATCGATTATGGGGCTGTTACCAAAAGGAATCGGACGAGTCGTTGGTGGCGAAATTTGGTTGAAAGGCGAAAATCTTGTCAATGCGTCGGAAAAAAGAATGAAAGCGATTCGGGGAAATGAAATTGCGATGATCTTTCAAGAGCCAATGACTTCTCTTAATCCGTTGTTTACGATCGGCAATCAACTAATCGAAGCCATTCGTACACATACAGACCTCACAAAAAAAGAAGCGCGTCTGCGGTCGACTGAAATGTTAAAGCTAGTCGGTCTTCCGCGAGCGGAAGACATCATCGACGAATATCCTCACCAATTATCGGGAGGAATGAGGCAAAGGGTCATGATCGCGATGGCAATGGCTTGTCGTCCGGCTGTTTTGATCGCCGATGAACCGACGACTGCGTTAGATGTGACCATTCAAGCGCAAATTTTAAAGCTCATGAAGGATTTAAACCAAAACTTCCAGACCGCTATTATGATGATCACTCACGATTTAGGGGTCGTGGCAGAAGTGTGCCAGCGAGTGATTGTCATGTATTCAGGAAAAATTGTCGAGGAAGGCGACGTACATAAGATTTTTAAGCAACCAAAACACCCTTATACAATCGGTTTAATTCAGTCTGTTCCTGATATTCGTGAAAAAAAGGAACGTCTTTATTCGATTCCGGGCAATGTTCCAAAACCGGGAACGATCAAACAAGGATGCCGGTTTGCAGCACGGTGTGAGCATGCGTTTGCTCGATGTTTTCAAGAAACACCGCAGCTATACTCCATTGATCAAACAGGGCATCGCGTTCGTTGTTTTTTGCATCAAAGAGAGGAGGAAACGAAGGGTGACCGAGCCGTTGTTGCAGGTGAAAGATCTTAAAAAATACTTCCCGATTACGGGCGGTGTTTTCAGCAAAAAAATTGGCGAGGTAAAAGCTGTCGACGATCTGACTTTTACTGTGTATAAAGGAGAAACGTTAGGCATTGTTGGAGAAAGCGGCTGTGGGAAATCAACAACGGGGCGAATGCTTCTGCGTTTAATTGAACCGACAGAAGGTTCAATTGTGTTTGAGAATCAAGAGATTACAAATTTATCGAAGCAAGAATTACGAAAAGTGCGCCGCGACATGCAGATGGTATTTCAAGACCCCTTTGCTTCTCTTAACCCGCGCCATACGGTAGAAAAGATTCTTGAAGAGCCGCTAGTTGTACATGGAATCGGCTCGAAGCAGGAGCGGAAGAAGAAAGTTTACGAAATGCTGGAGGTTGTAGGCCTGGGAAGTTATCATGCCAAGCGGTATCCACACCAATTTAGCGGGGGACAGCGCCAAAGAATTGGCATTGCCCGTGCCTTGATGACCCGGCCGAAGCTGATTATTGCCGATGAGCCTGTTTCCGCGTTAGACGTATCGATTCAAGCGCAAGTATTAAATTTATTGGAGGATTTGCAAAAGGAATTTGGGCTCACCTATATTTTTATCGCGCATGATTTAGGAGTTGTTCGCCATATCAGCGACCGTGTAGGAGTCATGTATTTAGGCCGGATGGTAGAGTTAGCTGATAGTGATGTACTATACGAATCTCCTAAACATCCGTATACAAAGGCGCTGCTATCGGCCGTTCCTATTCCAGATCCTGAATATCAGCAGGAACGGCAACTTTTAACAGGGGATTTGCCAAGCCCGGCTAATCCGCCAAAAGGTTGCGCTTTTCATACAAGATGCAGCGCTTGTATGGACATTTGTAAAACGACAAGGCCAACGCTCCAAGAGGTTGAAAAGGGACATTACGTTGCTTGCCATCTTTATCAATGAGATGAAAAGCAACGAAGTCATAAACATAAGGCTACTGGAAAAAGGGGGAATATGTTATGAAGAAAAAGTCATTGATGACATTGCTTGCTGTTATGCTGGCACTGTCTGTAGCGCTTGTCGGCTGTGGAAAATCAGAAAAGACAAGCAGCGGTGGGAAGGGAGGAACATCGTCACAAAGCACGCTAGTATATGGGCGCGGGGGAGACTCGGTTGCACTTGACCCTGCAACAGTGACAGATGGCGAATCATTGAAGGTAACGAAAAATATCTTTGATACACTGCTGGACTATAATGAAGGTGACACATCTGTCCAGCCTGGACTAGCTGAAAAATGGGATATCTCTCCAGACGGGTTAACGTACACATTTACGCTTCGACAAGGCGTTAAATTTCATGATGGCACTGATTTTAACGCTGAAGCTGTCGTATTTAATTTCGAACGATGGGCTAATGGAAATGCCGACCAATTCCCATACTATGGATCGATGTTTGGCGGATATAAAAATGACGAAAGCCATGTGATTAAAGAAGTAAAAGCTCTGGATGATCATACCGTTCAGTTTGTATTAAAACGTCCACAAGCGCCATTTTTGAAAAACCTTGCAATGCCGCCGTTTGCGATCGCCAGTCCGGCAGCTATCGAAAAATATGGCGATAAGTTTGCGGAAAATCCTGTGGGAACCGGTCCGTTCGTTTTTAAAGAATGGAAGCGAAATGAGCGGATTGTGCTTGAGAAAAATAAGGATTATTGGATGAAAGGATATCCAAAATTAAATCAGTTAATCTTCGTCTCTATTCCTGACAACTCAGCTCGCTTAAATGCGCTGTTAAAAGGCGAAATTGACTTAATGGAAGATGTGAATCCATTAGATCTAAAACAGGTTGAAGAAAACAAGGATTTCCAAGTGTTTAAACGTCCTTCCATGAACGTGGGCTACGTTGGTTTAACCGCGACGAGGGGGCCTTTGAAGAACAAACTTGTTCGTCAAGCCCTAAACTATGCGGTAGATAAACAAGCGCTAATTGATGCGTTTTATGCTGGGCAGGCAGAACCTGCGAAAAACCCGATGCCTCCGAGCATTCCTGGCTATAATGATGCGATTCAGGACTATCCGTTTGATTTAAAGAAAGCGAAGCAGCTTTTGGCACAGGCCGGCTATCCAAACGGATTTGAAATGGAATTATGGGCAATGCCTGTTCCGCGTCAATATATGCCAGATGCGAAAAAAATTGCTGAAGCGTTGCAAGCCAACTTTGCGAAAATTGGCGTCAAGGCAAAAATTGTCACATATGAATGGGCGACTTATCTAGACAAAGCAGCGAAAGGAGAGGCAGACTCATTCTTGCTTGGCTGGACCGGGGATAATGGTGATGCTGATAACTTCCTATACGCGTTACTAGATAAGGACAGCATCGGCAGCAACAACTATACGTACTACTCCAATGAGGAGCTTCACAAAATTTTAGTTGAAGCGCAAACAGTCAGCGATGAAAATAAACGGAATGAGCTTTACAAAAAAGCGCAAGAAATTATCAAAGAAGATGCACCATGGATCCCGCTTGTTCACTCAACACCGCTGCTAGCAGGAAAAACGACGATTAAAAACTTTAATCCACATCCAACAGGCACCGATAAATTTACAAAAGTAGAGATTCAATAAATTCTAGGTTGAGAGGGAGGGGGGATACCTCTCCCTTTGAATTTCGCAAGGAAGGAGTGAGAGCGTGTTTGCTTATACGCTGCGGAGAATTTTGATGGTGATTCCTGTTTTGTTAGGAATGTCGCTCGTTGTCTTTTTTATGATTCGGGCGATTCCCGGAAATCCGGCACAGGTCATCTTAGGACAAAAAGCGACGAAAGAAGCGGTCGAAGCATTGACGCATAAGCTGGGGCTTGATCAGCCGTGGTATGTTCAGTATGTCAAATATTTAGGGGGACTGCTAAAAGGAGATTTAGGAGAATCCATTCGAACCGGAACATCGGTATCGCAAGAAATTTGGCCATATTTAGCAGCGACGCTTGAGCTGTCTATCGCGGCGATGTTGATTGCCATCGTGATTGGCGTGAATGCAGGAATTATAAGCGCTTGGTTTCAAAATTCCTGGTTTGATTATACAGCGATGATATTAGCGCTAGTAGGCGTATCAATGCCGATTTTTTGGTTGGGGCTCATGGAGCAGTGGGTATTTGCGATTCATTTGGATTGGCTTCCGACATCTGGGCGTGAGGAAGTGCGAAATCCGATAGAACCTATTACTCATCTATATTTAATCGATACATTGCTGCAAGGAAATACAGAGCAGTTTATGCAAGTATTGCAGCATTTAATCCTGCCAAGTATAGCTTTGGCTACGATTCCTATGGCAATTATCGCAAGAATAACCCGTTCCAGCATGCTTGAAGTGATGAAATCCGACTATATTCGTACAGCGAGAGCGAAGGGGTTAAGCATGTTTTGGGTCGTTTATAAACATTCACTAAAAAATGCGATTATTCCTGTATTGACGGTTATTGGTTTGCAGACAGGGCTGTTGCTTGGAGGAGCGATTTTAACGGAAACGATTTTCAGTTGGCCGGGAATTGGGCGCTATATTTATGAAGCAATCGGCTATCGTGATTATCCCGTGATACAATCAGGAATTTTAGTCGTAGCAACGATCTTTATTTTTATTAATCTAGTTGTCGACCTTCTTTATGCTGCTGTTGATCCGCGCATTAAGTACAATTAATTTTGCAAAGGGGTGAAACAAAATGGCCGAATTAGCCCGAAATCAAGCGCCAATCCCTGTTAAACCGGACAAAGAAGAATCGGTTTCACTTTGGAAGGAAGGC
Source organism: Anoxybacillus sp. P3H1B (assembly GCF_001560855.1). Taxonomy (NCBI): domain Bacteria; kingdom Bacillati; phylum Bacillota; class Bacilli; order Caryophanales; family Anoxybacillaceae; genus Anoxybacillus; species Anoxybacillus sp. P3H1B. Next base: position 119,520 of record NZ_LPUG01000010.1, read on the forward strand.
TGGCGCAGTTTTAAAAAAAATAAAATAGCGCTTGTTGGTGCGGCCATTGTCCTGTTTTTTATTTTATTAGCCGTGTTCGCTCCGCTTTTGGCTCCGTATGAAATTAGTGAGCAAAACCTTTCCGAACGTTTGCAGGCGCCATCGAAAGAGCATCTTTTTGGAACCGATGACTTTGGCCGCGACATTTTATCGCGCGTCATTTATGGAGCGAGAATCTCGCTTTGGGTTGGATTTTTTTCTGTGCTCGGTTCGGTTGTTGTCGGATCTTTACTCGGTATTGTAGCAGGTTATTACGGAAAATGGATAGATGCCATTATTTCTCGTATCTTTGATATTATGCTGGCATTCCCAAGTATTTTATTAGCCATCGGAATTGTCGCTGTTTTGGGGCCATCACTGCAAAATGCATTGATTGCGATCGCGGTCATTAATATTCCGAATTTTGGACGATTGATTCGTTCACGTGTATTAAGTATTAAGCAAGAGGAATATATCGTGGCAGCAAGAGCGATAGGAATGAGTGATGCTCGTATTTTATTCCATCATATTTTGCCGAACAGTATGGCGCCGATTATCGTGCAAGGAACGTTAGCGATCGCTACTGCCATCATTGAAGCGGCTGCTCTTGGTTTTCTCGGCTTAGGGGCGCAGCCGCCAAATCCGGAATGGGGAACGATGCTAGCAAGTTCAAAAGATTTTCTAACACAGGCACCTTGGACGATGGTATTTCCTGGGCTTGCCATTATGTTGACGGTGCTGGGATTTAATTTAATGGGAGACGGATTGCGCGATGCGCTTGATCCGCGCATGAAAAGCTAACGAATCACCGAAACGGTTATCCTAAACGAAGGATAGCCGTTTTTTCATATATTATCGCTGAAAATTTTGCCATGACGAAGGCTGAAACACAGGCGCTTTCCAATCTATTCATCGTTCTTTAATCGATGTTATTCCATCGCTCGACCGTCACACCTGTTTATTGGAGGGGGGACATGTCGATACATTCAGTAGAATGGATCACGTTATGTTAGAAGACGCTGCTGAAAAAAAGATTGGTTCAGTTAAAGTATGACAAACATTGTATGGGAAAGAGAATGGATCAATTTTCGGAATGTTTTCTGATCTATCCTCATTTCATTTGCGATATCGGAAATAGCCTTTCCCTTTTAATCATAAAAATTCCCCTCTCGTAATCATGAGCCATAGCTCCTCTCGCTGACACTATGGTTCTATTGCAAGTAGGGAATTGGGTTACAGCTATATGAGAGATTTTAACCTGTGTTTTGCTAAAGCTTTATTTTCCTTTTTTAACGAATCTTTCAGTTATAGTTATTTACTTGTTGCTGCTTTTTATGGCTTTTTTGTAATAAGTACATCGTAAAATAGTAGCCCGTTATAATGCCAATGGAATTTAGAATTAAATCATCAATATCAACGGATCTAAGCCCCCCTAATTTCGTCAAAAACAAAAGGTATTGTCCACATTCGATTATGAGGGGGACTACTATTGATAGACCAATTAATTTGGCTTTAGAAAGACCGCGTGTAAAAATAACACAATAAAATCCAATGGGGAATGTTAGGAGGACATTTCCCAATATATTCTTAAAGGCAATGAATGGATTAGTCCCGGAAATGAAATCTTCAATGTAAGTAAATATGGTTTTGAAAGGGACGAAATTATATAAGAGATAGTTTACCGGGGTACTCTGGTCAATCCAAACAATAAAAATTAAAGCAGAGATATAAGCAAGAAAAGTAATCCTTGAAACTTCTTTCATCATCCTTAATTTAGATTTTCGAATGAATAAAAGCCTAATGAACAAGTAAAAAAGTAATATGGGCCCTGAAAATAGCAGTATATCCATCAGTAGTCTCAAAGTAAATCATCCTTAATTCATTAAAGATTAGAAGAACAAGTCATCGAATTTAGACTTGTTCTTATATCGTTATTGGTCGATGCTTCCACTGCCGATTACCTTGTCGCTTTCGCCACCAGTTTTCGTGACATTGACAGTATAATCCCCGGCAGCAACAACTCCCCAACTTTTAGTAGCGTAATAACCGTTTGCTGATTTGGTAAAACGATAATTAGTGAGCCAGGATTTATATAGCTCTACTTTATAGTCAGATTTTTGGAAAGAGACAGATCCACTATACCAGTATGTATCTCCTCCTGTATAACTAGTAGTTGTTTTGTTAGCTAGCTTATGAACCTTTGTACCGGTCACCTTTGTTGCAATGTCAAATGAATAAGAATCACGATATGCTGCTGTAAATGATAGGGGGATGACTGATAACATCTTTGTAAGCTTATTTATACATTCCTTTAATTATAACACTTTCCATAATTTATAATAGCATATACTTCCAAAAAATCAACTTCATACATATACAAAAAATAGATTTATTGGATGATTTTAATCCCTTTACTGCAAATTGTTTTTGAGATTTTAGAAAAGTTATGCGTGGAGGAACATAGAAGATACCAAGAAGAGAATGTTCCTGTATGGGAAAGGTGACCAAATGGAAATCATCATGGACAAAAAGAAGGAGAGAGGGAGAACATTGAATTTTCTTTTCTCGAAGAAAGGCCTACATGTTCAATCTAACATATTATGTTCAACGAATCGATTCGCATTCACATCTTTCGCATCATCCTTCAAGCATTGAACAAGATTCTTTTCTCACGTTGTTTGAAGGAGGGCAGACTAATTGACACATCAAGCTTGCTATATTCGCTCGCTGATTTTTTTCGTGAAAACAAAAAGAGGCGCGCGGTTCTCTGATGAGGGTGCTGCCTCTCTAAAATGATGGATTCTGTGATAAAAATGGCGGCAGGCATCTTTGCGATATCATCCTTGTTGTCCGGAAAGCTGCAGAGGTTCTTCGTCATCTTTGTGATATTGTTGAAAGCTCTCCACAAGTTTATCAAGATGCTCCAACTGTTCTCCATAAGTAATAATCGTTCCAACGAGCGACAATAGATGATATTCATTTCCATGCTTACTGTATTGATAAAAAGCCTCCACAAGTCGCTTTTTTTCATCGTATGCCTCATCCGCTATTTTAGATTCTGCTTGAAACTTCACTTTGCCGACCAGCTTCAGCAAAATTTGCTCGTGATAATGAAGCAAGCAATCCAACTGTGAGCGCAATGTTTGTTGAAACTCAGGTGGCATTTGGGAAAGCTCATTCTCAAAGCGATGAAGCGTTCTTAAAGCATCTAGCGCTCGATTGGTAACTGTAATCATTTGACGGTATAGTACGAGCTTCCGCGATTTTTGATAGCGTTTTTTCGCGAAGTAGATTCGTTCTTCTTTATACATTAAGTAAAGCTGGTTGAGCTTCATCATATTTTCTTTTAGTTTTTCGATGTCTTCTTTGAGAACGTGATGCTCAGAAGCGCGCCGTGTGTTAATCCGAATCCATTTTAAAATCGTCTCGGTGTTTTCAACAATGCTGTCATACAGCTTTTTTTCATATTTTGGCGGCAAAAATATGCAGTTCACAATGAAGGCGGCGAGTATGCCAAGCATAATGGTTGAAAAACGAATCAGAGCAAATTGAATAAAGTTTGTTTCTGTATATTCCATGACGGCAATTACGGTCACTAATGCAACGGAAATGGTGGACTCAAGCCGAAGCCGTAAGCAAAGCGCAATGACTAAAATGGCTGTCAATCCAATGATAAAAGGATTGTGCCCAAATAACAGGACGAAAACAATCGCAAACACAGCTCCGATCACGTTCGCTTGCAATTGCTCGATCAAAGATAAGTAAGAGCGATAAATCGTTGGCTGCATCGCAAACACAGCCGATATACCTGCAAAGGATGGGGCAGGAAGCTTCAACATGCTGGCTAAAACAAGCGCCAATGTAACAGCAATTCCCGTTTTGAAAATGCGGGCTCCGAGTTTCATATTCGTTTTCGTATCCTTCCTTTTTATTTGGAATTATAGTTGTGAACAATTTAGTAATATACAGGGTTTATCGAAGGATATCAAGTAGGAAAATCCCCCTCATTCTGAAAAAGAACAGCAGCGGTATTATGTATGAACTGCCCCCTGTCAAGTAGACAGTGGAAATAATAAAAATGATCTAAGCGGCTTTAGCTCTATATTCCATAGGGCTAAGGCCATTTAATCGTTTTTGATATCTATCATGATTATAAAAGCAAATG